>CAITQQ010000087.1 GCA_903894575.1 uncultured bacterium | reverse complement strand
TTTGACAGACAGGGTTATCGTTTGTATGGCTTTGACCATGTTGTGAACCCCGGTTTGCCAGCAGCGGATCTTCGTCAAAATTTCAATAATTTTCACCTTGGTGCAAAATACGATCACCTTTCAGGCGAAAATGGTTCAATGACTTTGATGCCCGAATTCAGGGCTGATTTTCTGACAGCCAGCAGAGCACAATCGGAGTTTGCATTCAAATTGGCCTTTCCAATTTCTTACAAAATCAATGAAAAATTGAATGCAGGTATTGCCATTGATGCCCAATTGGCCAGCCTCAAGAATGGAACGCAATCAAACCTATCAGCTGCCTTGGTGCAGGTTCCTTTATCCTTTGGATACAGTCCTTCGTCTTTCAATATCAAAGGATCTATCATTCCTGTTTTGAAATCAAAAAAATTCAGTCTTGTACCCAATCTTCAGTTGGATTATTCATTGGCTGAAACTGGAGTGAAACTAAAGGTTGCTGTTGTAAATAAATTGGATATCAATTCATTACACAAGCTTTACGCATTCAATCCTTTCCTTGTTTCTCCCGATTCACTCACCACATTTCAACAGACTGATTTCTATGCCGGGGTAGAATGGCTGAGTGCAAAAGGCCTGCAACTCAAGTTCATTGGAGGATATACGGTCTTCAATGACCTGCCACTTTTTATCAATGGTCAAGGATCAGGAAAGGAAATGGAAGTTTTGAATGAAAAGCAATTGAATGCAATTCAACTTGGGGGAGAGGTCAATTATACTTTCACTCCTGAAATGGAGTTTAGGTCTTCCATCAATATGTATGCATTTCAAGACCAAGTGAGCCATCAAGCGGCCTATGGCCTTCTTCCTTTGGAGCTAAAGTTTGGTTTGTTATGGAAGCCCATCAATGGGCTCACAACCCGCGTGAATGCAGACTTGTGGCGTGGAGCCATCTCGAGGTCTCCTGGTATGCCTGAGAAGCGGTTAAAGGATGCCGCAGATATTAACCTGGGTGTGGATTATAAGTTGAATAAAAAATGGGCATTGTGGGTTGATTTGAATAATATTGCCAATATCCAATACCAGCGATGGAACCAATACGACTCTTTTGGTTTCAATTTTATCGCAGGTCTGCGGTATTCATTCACAAAAGCCAAATGACCCTCAGCATGCAAGATGTTGAACTTCCCAGTCTGCTTTACAGGTACTTTTCATTGAATGGGAGAGTAGCTATACCCGGATTGGGTGCCCTGTCCATGGTCAGAGTTCCTGCTGTAATTGATTTCACCGCAAAACAGTTGTTCCCACCATTTCAGGTCTTAAAATTCAAAACGAATAGCAGCGATTCAACCGCTGAACAATCCAGTTATATTGCCAGATTATCTGGAATGAACAAAGAACTTGTAGACAATGAATTGAAGATATTGGGTGAATCATTAAGAACCCGCCTGATGGCTGAGCGAAAACTGGAATGGATGGATGTGGGTAGTTTTTCTCTATCCGATGAAGGTGAAATTGGTTTTATTCCAAAGACGGTAACGACAGATTTTTTTCTTCCTGTACATTTTACTCATGTGTTAAGGCCCGATGCTGAACACACCATCAAAGTTGGGGAGGAAGAGAAAACCAATACAGACATGGAGGTTTTTTTTGAAGACCAGCGGGCCAATGCAGGAAAGAGCAAATGGCAAAAAGCTGCACTGATACTGGTTTTAATTGCTCTAATGCTCCTGGGTATCCGTTTCATGTTTGGAAGTTTTGATTTACGCGAATCAAGGTACAACCCTCTGAAATTCATCACTCCAAAAGCAACCTACAGGGTAATTTAATTAAAAAAAACGCACCATGTTCTGCCCTGTTTGCAACCACAAAGAATACAGCAAGATGCTGACGGTCAAAGATTTTACTGTTTCCTCAGAAAATTTTGAGATCGTTGAATGTACCTCATGTGGATTCAGGTTCACTGAAAATCCGCCACCCCCGGACCAGATTGGACGCTATTATCAATCTGATGCTTACATCTCCCATACCGATAGCAAAAAAGGAATTTTCAATACCATTTACCAGCTGATCAGAAAACAGGCCGTACAATCCAAACGCAAATTGGTCTGCCATTTCAGCCAGCGCAAAACCGGAACGCTGCTCGATTATGGCTGTGGAACAGGAGCCTTTTTGGTGGAAATGAAATCAGCAGGTTGGCGGGTGCAAGGCATGGAACCCGATCCGGGTGCACGTACCAGGGCAGAGGCCCTGACGGCATCCACAATCATGGAACCGGACAAACTTCCAACTTTAGAAAGCGCAAGCGTTGATGTGGTCACCATGTGGCATGTGCTGGAGCATGTGCACGAACTGCATGAAACCTTGTCGCAGGTCAAAAGAATACTCAAAGAAAATGGACTGTTGGTGGTGGCCGTTCCCAACCTCATGTCCCATGATGCAAGGCATTATGCTGAACATTGGGCAGCCTATGATGTTCCAAGGCACTTGCATCATTTCAGTCCGGCAAGCATCACCCACCTGATGAAGATGCATGGTTTGCAGGTGAGGGAACTGCTGCCCATGTGGTACGATGCTTTTTATGTAAGCCTCCTGAGTGAGAAATACAAGACCGGCAACATGAGGCTGATACCCGCTGTATGGACAGGCCTCATATCGAACCTGAAGGCCCTTTTCAACAAAGGGGTTTGCAGCTCACAGATTTACATCATCAGAAAATAGCATTATTTCCCAATGGCCTCAACTGCCCTGACAAAGCCATCATCTGATTTGTTCAATACCTGAAAATAACCTGTCTCATTCCATGCAATCCTGGCCACCATGGCCTTGATCCTTTGCTTGGTCCAGTTGATGGAAGCGGGACTGTTCAATTTGACTATGATGCCTTGATTCTGAGCAAAATCCATCAATTGCTTGATGACATTGTCATCAACGTTGAAGCCGCTCGCAAAGGCTGCAGCATCTGCAAATGCCTTGATTTTACCATTGTTGTTCAAGAAATAACGGTATGCGAAATTGCCAATGATATTCTTCTGGTAAAGAGCATTGAGGTTCGTATCAAATATAACAGGATTAATCTCAACCACTGCGTCGGGTGTGATGCCTCCGCCACCATACAAGACTTTTCCTTTGGCTGTTTTGAAAGCCTTGCCCAACTTGGTACCAGCATTTGATGCGGCACTGTCATTGTTGTGCACCCTGTTCATCACCTCCATGTTGTACTTGGCATGTCCTTCATTATAAGGCTTTTGGATGCTTCTTCCCAAAGGGGTATAGTACCTGGCAATGGTGAGCCTCAATGCAGATCCATCAGACAATACATATTGTTCCTGGACAAGTCCTTTGCCGAAACTTCTTCTTCCAACGATGGTGGCCCTGTCATGGTCCTGAAGGGCTCCGGCGATGACCTCACTGGCCGATGCCGAACCTTCATTCATGAGCACCACCAAATCTCCTGTTTCAAATAAACCGGCCCTTTTGGCCTTGTATTCTTTTTTTGGACTGTTTTGTCCTTCAGTATAAACGATCAGTTTTTCTCCTCCGATAAATTCATCAATAATGTCGATGGCTTCCTCAAGAATGCCACCGCCATTGTCACGGAGGTCAAGCACCAGGGATGTCATTCCAGCAGCCTTCAGCTTTTCCAATGCTTCCAGAAACTCCTTGTAGGTATTGCTGGAAAAACGGTTCAGTCGTATATAGCCCTTGGTCTTATCAATCATGTAAGAGGCGTCAAGGGAGGTGATGGGAATGCTGCCACGGACAACAGATTTGCTGATGATTTTTCCTTCATGCATCAACCGGATGTTCACCGTTGATCCTGCAGGTCCCTTGACCCATTTCTTCAATTGTTCACTGTCCTTCAGCCCTGTTGCAATACTATCGTTTACCGCAAGTATCCGGTCTCCGACGGTCAGTCCAGCATTTTTTGCCGGGCCGTTTTCAAGCACTGAAAGGATATGAACGGTGTCATTGAAAATATTGAATTCAATGCCAATGCCCTGAAACTGACCCTCCAGGTCTTCCGTGATGTCGGTCAATTCAGATGTTGGGATATATACCGAATGAGGGTCAAGGGTATTGACCAGGCCATTGATGGCATTCGAAGAGGCGGAGTCAACATTGACCTTGTCCACATAGCGTTGTTTGATGAGTTGCATCACTTCATTCAAGGTATTGCTGCCAGGCGAAGTCAAAAAACTTTTCGTCATTGGCATATTGCTGCGTAATTTGTAGCCGATGAACATGCCCAATACTACGGCAATTGAAAATAGGATGGGAGTAGCGGCGTTGATTTTCCTGTTGCTCATGTTGTTCTCTCAATTGTAATTTTGCAAAGTTCCTGAATTAACCTGAATTATGGACGGATTAAAACTCATAGCAGACAGTGGAGCCACCAAAACCGAATGGAGATTGGTCAGCAAGGGCATCTTCAAGTCTTTTTTTACCACCGGCATCAGCCCGTATCACATGAACCGCAGCCAGATCCGTGACCTGCTGCTCAAGGAATTTCCCAAGCCGGTATTGAAAAAAGAAATTATATCCATCCATTATTACGGAACAGGCTGCAAAATCAAGGCCAATGCCAATATTGTCAAGAAGGCCTTGGAGGATGTTTTTGCCAGTGCAGCTGTTCATGTCACCCATGACCTGATGGGGGCTGCCATTGCCACCTGTGGCAACAAGCCGGGAATTGCGTGCATCCTCGGTACAGGATCAAATTCATGTTCTTTCAACGGAAAAAAAATCCTCCTCAATTCCCCCGGCCTGGGCTATATTTTGGGGGATGAGGGAAGTGGTGCCTACCTGGGCCGAAAAGTAGTACAGCATTTCCTCTATGGTACCTTTGATGCCCCATTGATGAAATCATTCAAGGATCATTTCAAGACCGATAAAAACGAGATTCTCCAGAAAGTCTACAAGGAACCCTTTGCCAACCGCTACCTTGCCGGCTTTGCGATGTTCCTATCCCTGCACAGAGGCCATTTCATCATCGAAAACATCATAGAAGACGGCCTGAGGGATTTCTTTGAACAACACCTTGGATCTTACCCACAACGATTTACTGTTCCGATTCATTTTGTAGGAAGCATTGCTTTTTATTTCAAGGATAAAATTGCCGAACTTTGTCATGACTTTGGATTCAAACTGGGAGTTGTGATCAAGCAACCCATGGACGGTTTGGTGGGGTATCACAAAAAATAAATAAGGCAATCAATCAGGATGAACAACAGAACCACAGAGCAGGATTCACATTACAGGCACCTTGAAAAAATGTCTGTTCTTGAATTGCTGGAAAACATCAATACAGAAGACCGGATCGTTCCAGAGGCGGTAGCCAAATCCATCCCACAGATTACGGCTTTGGTAGAAGCAGCTGCTGACCGCATGTTGGCGGGTGGAAGATTGTTTTATATCGGCGCTGGCACCAGCGGAAGGCTTGGCGTTGTGGATGCATCTGAATGTCCGCCCACATTTGGGGTATCTCCGGATTTGGTCATCGGAGTAATTGCCGGTGGAAAAGGGGCCATGTTCAACGCGGTGGAATTTGCCGAAGATGATAAAGATCAGGCATGGAAAGACCTCAGCGCTTTTGATATCAATGAAAAAGATACGGTAATAGGCATCGCAGCGAGCGGTACTACGCCATATGTGATTGGCGGACTGAATGCATGCCGAGCAAACAGTATCCTCACAGGCTCCATTTCCTGCAATGCCAATGCTCCTGTTTCTGCGGCGGCAGACCATGCGGTAGAGGTAGTGGTGGGGCCTGAATTTGTTACCGGAAGCACAAGAATGAAAAGTGGCACGGCGCAGAAACTGGTCCTGAACATGATTTCCACTACACTGATGATACAATTGGGCAGGGTAGAAGACAACAAAATGGTCAACATGCAGCTCACCAATGATAAGTTGATTGACCGTGGGGTAAAAATGTTGATGGACAAGGCATCCATTCAATCTTACGAATCAGCAAAGGATTTGTTGATCAAACA
>CAITQQ010000086.1 GCA_903894575.1 uncultured bacterium | reverse complement strand
TCCCTGCTTGGTGCAGTTGTTTTTGTTATCAACAAGACATATCCCGAAAGCATCATTGGCGACATTCCATTCATGATGATGGCTTTTTATTTGTTCTGCAGCTGTGTGGCGCTTCAGGTGATCTTGTCTTATGTCTTTCCGGTTCAACATACGGAAAGCAGTGCTGTTCTTTTTTGGAAGTCTCCCCTGGAACCTTTGTCCGCAAAAGGCTGGAGCGGAATCGGCAATTACAAGTTCCTGTCTGTGCTGCTTTTGCTTGTGATGACCGTATTATACTGGATATTTAAATAATCATTTCTTAAACGCTTGATGATGAAATTGATCTATTCAACACTGTTTTTGTATTTGCTTTTATCCTGCAACAACCAGGAAATCAAAGTATTTGATAAACCTGTTCAGAAAACTTCAGCCCCATTGAGATATGGCATGGTAACAGGCTTGAAACCGGAAAAGATAGAACAATACAAAAAACTGCATGCATCACCATGGCCTGAAGTACAAAAGCGCATCAGTGAATGCAACATCCGCAACTATTCCATTTATCTTCAAAAAATAGAAGGTCAATATTTCCTCTTCAGTTATTTCGAATACACCGGTTCAGATTTCGATGCAGACATGAAAAAAATGGCAGCTGACTCCATGACCCAAAAGTGGTGGAAAGAAACAGATCCATGCCAACTGCCCCTCAAAGAAGCGCTTGCAAAACACCAAATCTGGACTTCAATGGAGGAAGTATTTCACCAGGAGTAAATCTGACTAAAAGAATTTTTTAATTTTTAGTGGCTATCGAAAACGTTTTCGTATAAAAAGCTACTAGATTAAACGTTTTAGTAAAAGGATTTTATAAATTCATTAACTGTTTTTAAAAGAAAGAGAACGATTTAAACGCTTATTCACTAAAACTGCCATTATGAGAAAAGGACTTTTATTAGTCACATTCCTTGCATTAATCACTACCATTGCTTTTGCACAAACGCGTAAGATCAGTGGAACTGTTACCGGAGAAAACGGTACCGTTGTTGCAGGGGCCAGCGTTACGCTTAAAGGAACTTCAAAAGGTACTACAACCAGTAGTACAGGTAAATTTTCAATTGAAGTTCCAACTACTGGAAAACGTATTCTTGTTGTCAATTCAATCGGATACGGAACCCAGGAAATTTCCATTACAAATCAATCTGACATTGCTGTAAAGCTTGTCACTGATACCAAGCTGCTTGAGGATGTTGTAGTAGTGGGATATGGTGCAGTTAAAAAGAAGGATCTTACTGGAGCGGTCGGTTCTGTGAAGGCAGTTGAAATTGTCAGGGGTAACCCTGCCAATGCAACCCAGGCTTTGCAGGGTCAAGTTCCCGGAGTATTGGTTACCAAGATGAGCAACAAGCCTGGTCAATTATGGCAGATTGCCATTCGTGGTGAAAATACCATCACACCCAATCCCAACGCAGATGGAGGTGTTAACCTTACTTATACATCCAGCACACAACAATTCCAGGGAACTGAGCCACTGGTTGTTATTGATGGTATCATTGGTGGAAAATTACAAGATATCAACCCCGCAGACATTGAGTCGATGGATATCCTCAAGGACGCATCATCCACTGCCATTTATGGTTCAAGGGGTGCCAATGGAGTAATCATCATCAGCTCCAAGCGTGGAATGTCTGGCAAGCCTCGGGTTACCCTGGACAGCTATTTTGGCCAAAGGACTCCTGCCCATCTTCCTGAAATGGAAAACGTACAAGAGTTCTACAAATCAACCATCACTGATGCCCAGTTGAATGGATCAACCATTACTGAAGCCTCTGCCTTCAATGTGAATGAACTGGCAATCATCAAAAGTGGCAAGACCGTTGACCTTGCAAGATTGGTTGCAGGTCCTGGAATGAATGCAGGTTCTACCTTGTCTATTTCTGGTGGAAATGGGGCAACCACTTATCGCATTTCCGGTGGTTATATTCAGGAAGATGGTATGGTGCCTTTGACCTACTACAAGAAGTATAACATGAATGCAGCGATAGATTCTAAAATCACACGGTATCTCAAAGTTGGGTTTTCATTGTATCAGAATTATTCAACCAACCCCACTGGTTCTTTTGAAGTACCAAGGACAGTTTACCGGGAAAGACCAACCTCAACTATTTATTACAAAGACCTTGTAGATGCAGCTATTGGTGGCGATGCAGCATTGGGAGCTGTAAATGGATATGCCGTAAGGATGGGTAGGGGAAGTGCAGTGAATCCTCTGCTTGAAGCCAGCAGCCGGGACAATTATACCTGGACACGCAATGTCAATAGCCAAATGGGAAATGCTTATGCCGAAATCAATCTATTGGAAGGCTTGGTATTCAAATCTTCACTTTCTCTTGCGTATCAACTGGCAAAACAAGACGAATACAGGGGTAAATATTCAAAGGCAATCAACGTAACCGGCGCCACAAGGGCTTCAGTTGAAAATGATTTTCTGAGTTCTTATACTTTTGACAATCAATTGACCTACAATTACCAGAAAGGAAAAAGCAAGTTGAACGTTACTGCACTTCAGAGTGCATATAAAAATACCAATGAGTTCAACTATATCTCAGTTACTGGTCTTCCATATGTATCCTATTGGTATAACCTGGCCAGTACATCAGGAACACCTGTAATAGGAAGTGGTTTTAACCAAAGAACGCTTTCTTCTTACATGGGAAGAATCAACTACACGTTCAACGAGAAATACCTGCTCACTTTCACTGGACGTTCAGACGGAGCATCACAGTTGGCTCCAGGAAACAAATGGGCATTTTTTCCATCAGGAGCCTTCGCGTGGCGTCTGGGGGATGAAAAATTCTTTAAGAAAATCAAATCAATTTCTGACCTGAAGCTCCGTGTAAGCTATGGCCAGGTGGGTAACTCTGTAGTTTCTCCATATTCAACTTCCGCAACGCTTACAGCAGCCAGTAACTACTCATTCGGGCAAGCTGCCGGTATTGGTTTTGGTCCCAACAATCTTGCGAATCAAGACCTTGGATGGGAGAGAAGCCAGGAGCTGAATCTTGGTTTGAACATAGGTTTGTTCAACAATAGGATCACTGCAGTAGCTGAATTATACAACCGTACAACGAAGGACCTGATCATGAGGCAATCCATTCCTACAACCAATGGCTTCAGTTCTGTCATTTCTAACGTGGGTAGGGTTTCGAACAAGGGAATTGAGTTGTTGTTGAACACTGTCAATATCCAAACAAAAGATTTTCAGTGGACAAGCTCTATCAACTTTACAAAAAATATAAACAAGCTTGAGGAATTGGCCAACGGTGCCAAGTTTGGCTACAGTGGAAGCAATACCAATCCTGAGTCAATTCTTGCGGTAGGATATCCGTTGAAGAGTTTCATGTATTTTCAGGCCAACGGTATTTGGCAGTTGAAAGACAGTGCAATGGCCAGGTCTTATGGAGCAGTTCCCGGTTCCGTGCGCATTGTTGACCAGAACAAGGACGGCAAGATAAGTGCAGGTGTACTTGGTAGTGACGACAGGGTTATCCTCGGTTCACAATTGCCTAATTTTACCCTTGGCTTTACCAACAGGGTCAGTTATAAAAACTTTGATCTGGCTGTAATGATGTACTACAGAAACGGTACCATGTTCAAGAATGGTTTCATGAGCAGCTATGTATCAGATGCTGGTGGTGGTGCACGTCTTAAATTGAATTACTGGACCAGGAACAACCCATCCAATGAAATGTGGGGTATGGGTGTTGCCAAAAGTTTTTCTGATGCACTTTACTATGAAGATGCCAGCTTCTTGAGGATTGCAGATATAACAGTAGGATACAATCTTTCAAGAGAAAAGTTGCAAAAATTGGGAGTAGACAGGTTAAGGCTTTATGCCCAGATCATCAACCCTGCTTATTTTACCAAATTCCATGGTGGAGATCCAGAATACAATGGTGCTGCTTATCAGGATGATTTTCCATCCCTTACCTGCAATTTTGGTTTAAACGTAAGTTTCTAAATTAAGGTCCAACATTAAAACATTGAATCATGAAAATATTTAATAATTTTTCCAAAGTCTCCATTTGTTTGTTGGTGGCAGGAATCTCATTCATGGGATGCAAGAAATCATTTCTTGATGAATACAATCCAGCAAGTAGAACAACTGATAACATGTACAAAGATCCCGCCGGCTATGATGGCTTGGTCAACTCTTGCTATCCTTTGTTGAGGAACATTACCCAATCAAGAAACCTCACTGTAAAAGGTACTGATATGATGTGTGCCGGTGGATGGAGTGGCATTTTCTTCAACCAAGCCAACCAAATAGGCAACGAATTGGATCAATATGATATCCGACTCAATTCTACTACTGGTTCTTTGCAAGGATTGTGGGATGACCTGTACAAAGAAATCAACAGGTGTAACGCTGCTGTTGACAGGGCTGATGGAGTAGTGGGTTTGGATCCTGTCAAAAAAAATGCACGTGTTGGTGAAGTAAAATTCCTGAGGGCCTTGAGCTATTTCTGGTTGGTGCAACAATGGGGTGATGTTCCTATGCCTTTGAAAGAATCTCTTTCAGGTAAATTAGAAGCAACTAAATCTACATCCAAAGATATTTATTCCCAGATCATTGCAGATTTGAACAGTGCAATTGCAGGTTTGCCAGTTTCACAAACAGATCAGGGACGTGCTACACAGGGTGCCGCCAAGTTCCTTCTTGCAAAAGTTTATTTGACCAGAGGATGGAATTTCAATAATTCCCTCGGCGGTTCTTCAGCAGATTTCACAAGTTCTTTGGCCCTTTGTGACGAACTAATTGCTTCTGGGCTTTATCCTTTGGAGAGCAACTGGAACAATCTTTGGCCTGTTCATGATAAAAAAGTTACTGCAGCACAACCTTCTATTGCTGCTGGAGTTACCACAGCCAACGCAAGCAAAGAGGTTATTTTTGCCGTTCAATATGCCAATCCACAGTATTATTATGGTGATGGCAACAGCAATCCCGCCACAGGTTTGATTGGTAACAACATGCACAGTCAGTTTGGTCATGGACCAAGTGGTGTTGCACAGGCAGGCGGATCAACCATATTTTATTCAAAATTGCAAGGCGATCGAAATTATCCTACATGGGCAGCTTACCGTATGTTTGATCCAACACTTGATATGCGTTATGAAGGAACATTCAACACTGTTTCTTATGCCACAGTAGCTCAAACAATCAGTTTGAAAAACAATACCGTATCTCAAAACCTGAGCATTACATATGCCATTGGTGATACAACTGCGATCATTTTGCCATGGAACAGGCCATTGCCAGTTGCCAAAGACCGTGGATTGAACGTAGCTGGAGGTACAAAAAAATATGCCGTCGGTCATATCAGTGAAATTGTTGGATATGCTCCGCTGACTCCATCCACAGGTGTAGTTGATAACATGTTCTGGGCTAGCCCAATGTTTTGGAAATTTTTCCAACCCAGTGTTCCGTTTCAAGATGGCTGGTCAACTTTGAACGACCCCATTTTCCGTTCTGCAGAGCTTTATCTAATGGCTGCTGAAGCAATCGTTAAAGGCGCTACAGGTGCAAAATTGGGAACAGCCGATGTATATTATAATAGGGTATTGGATCGTGCGTTGGGCACTGCAAACGCAGGTAAAAATCCAAACAGGGCAGCCAATCCTGAAAAAGGAACAGATCCCATTACCAATGTTGTTTCTTACAGGGCCACACCTTCAAATATTACCATTGACATGATCATGGATGAATCTGCAAGGGAATTCTTGGGCGAGGGACAGCGCTGGTATGATTTGAAGAGAACCCAAACCTTGATTTCAAGAGGAACAAAGTATAACCCCTGGATGGGATATGGCTTGTCCGGATCTCCGGCCATCGCTGCTAAACATTATCTGAGGCCGATCCCACAAAGTATGATCGATCTGACCCTTCCGAAAATTGATCAGAATCCTGGGTACTAAAAATACTAGGCATATGCTTAAACATAAAAAACATTGGATAATATTATCCAATGTTTTTTATGTTTAATGTTAAAAAAATTTTGGATCTCTAAAACCTTTTATTTTTATATTTGGTATCATTCTTGTTGTTTTTCAACATTTTCAAAATCGTTCATTAAAATTGCCATCATGAGAAAAGGACTTTTTTTAGTCACATTCCTAACATTGATTACAACCATTGCTTTTGCGCAAACGCGAAAGATCAGTGGAACTGTTCAGGGAGACAATGGCGCTGTTATCGCCGGCGCAAGCATTACCATTAAAGGAAGCACAAAAGGAACTACCTCCAACAACGACGGTAAGTTCTCTATTGATGTTCCAACTTCTGGAAAAGCTGTTCTTGTTATCAATTCCATCGGATTTGGATCACAAGAGATAACTGTTTCCAACCAAACGGATCTTTCCATCAAATTGACTTCAGATTCCAAACAGCTTGAAGATGTGGTTGTTGTAGGATATGGTTCAGTTAGAAAGAAAGACCTTACCGGAGCAGTTGGCTCACTTGCTCCCCGTGATATTGTGAGGGCAAATCCTGCCAATGCCACACAGGCTTTGCAAGGTCAGGTTACCGGAGTGGTCATCACCAAAACAAGCAACAAGCCGGGTCAGGGATTTGCGATTGATATCCGTGGTCAAAATACCATTACTGGTGCAACTGAACCACTGGTGGTTATTGATGGAGTGATTGGCGCAAGATTGCGTGATATCAACCCTCAGGATATCCAATCCATTGACATCTTAAAAGATGCCTCATCAACAGCCATCTACGGAGCAAGGGGTGCAAATGGTGTCATCATTGTCACTTCAAAAAAAGGAGTTGCTGGCAAACCAAAAGTTACATTTGATTCATACCTAGGGCAGAAACAACCAGCACATTTGCCACAATTGCTAAATGCACAACAGTTCTATCAGGCTACTGTTACAGATGTTGTGCTCAATGGCGGAACTGCAAATACATTGACTGCCAGTGAAATGAACATGGTCAACAGTGGAAAATCAACTGATTGGGTCAATCTTGTTGCGAAACCAAGCACAACTGCCAATTCAACTGTCGCTGTTACTGGTGGTAATGCAGGGACTACTTATCGTTTTTCGGGTGGATATATCCAGGAAGATGGTAATATCGCGGCTACTTCATTTAAAAAATATACGCTGAATGCAGCAGTGGATAGCAGATTGAACAACTGGTTAAGGGTTGGAATTACGGCGTACATCAACTACAGTACTAACCCTACTGGTTCATTGGAGATTCTTCGCTCTGCATACAGAGCAAGGCCTACTGGTGTTATTTATTATAAGGATATTGTCAACCCTAGCGAAGGAAATGACTTGGCCATTGGTCCTTGGAATGACCTCTCTGTTTGGATGGGTATCAAAGACAACCAGGTTCCTAACCCTTTGATTGATGCAGATCCAAGCATTTACCAAAATACCACCACCATTTCCAATCCAATGGGAAATGCATTCATCGAGTTGACTTTGTTGAAAGGCCTTACTTTTAAGTCATCGCTTTCAGCTTCTTCAATTGATGAGCGAAATGGAGAATTCAGGAATACCTTGTCAAAGTCTCAGTTGACAAACCCTCCAAGGGCCAACTTCTCCCAAAGAAACTGGGGTACTTATACCATTGATAACCAGTTGTCTTATAACCTCACAACTGGTAAACATAAGTTGAGTGCCACTGCCCTTCAAAGTGCTTATAAAAACAACGCGGAAATCTATACCATTGCATCAACCAACCTGCCATTTGGATCACTTTGGTATAATCTTGGTACAGGAACAAATACTGCAACCAGTGGATTTTCAAGAAACTCTTTGGAATCATACATGGGAAGGGTGAATTATACTTTCAATGATAAATACCTCTTTACGTTGACCGGCAGGGCTGATGGTGCTTCACAACTTGCAGCAGAGAATCGTTGGGCATTTTTCCCTTCTGGTGCTTTTGCTTGGCAGGCTGGAGATGAGAATTTTATCAAAAATTTGAACTTTTTCTCCGACCTCAAACTGCGTGTGAGTTATGGCGAAGTTGGAAATTCCAACGTTGCAGCCTATAGTACCCAGTCTGGTTTGTTGACCACCTCTTATAGTTTTGGTGCCACAGCAGTTACTGCATTCGCTCCAGCTGCCATTGGAAACAAGGACCTGAAATGGGAGAGAAGCCAGGAACTCAATCTTGGATTGAACATGGGATTTCTTGACAACAGGATTACAACAACAGTTGAAGTCTATAAGAGAAATACCCGTGACCTGATCCTCAACCAGACCCTGCCTACTTCAACAGGTTTCTCATCCGTTGTAACAAATGTTGGAAAGGTCTCCAACAAAGGGCTTGAGATCATGCTGAATACAAGAAATATTGAGACAAAGAATTTCTCCTGGAATACCAGCATCAATTTTTCTAAAAATATCAACAATATTGAAGCACTTGCCAATGGTGTGACATCTGTGATAGGAAGTGGTCTTTTTGTTGGCAAACCAGTGAGGTCTCATTTTGACTATCAATTTGCTGGAATCTGGCAGCTTGCTGACAGTGTTGCTGCAAAATCTTATGGACAGTTCCCCGGTTCTGTAAAAGTGACCGATACCAACAAAGACGGTGTGATTTCCAATTCAACAGGAAAGGATGACAGGATGTGGTTGGGTACACAGCTTCCTAATTTTACCATGGGTATGACCAACAGGGTAAGTTATAAAAACCTGGATCTTTCGTTTCTATTCTATTACAGAAACGGAACAATGTTCAAGAATGGTATGTTGGATGGAACCATGGGCGAGTACACTGGTGGCCGATACAACAAGATTTACATGAACTATTGGACCAAAAACAATCCAACCAATGATTTCTATGGTCCTGGTGTTGCACAGCCATACCGCGGTGCAAGAAGTTATGAAGACGCTAGTTTTGTAAGATTGTCTGATGTTACAGTTGGGTATACTGTCCCCAAGAGTATTTTAGACAAAAGGAAAATTGAAAGAATGAGGATTTATATGCAGGTAATCAACCCTAACTATTGGACCAAATACAATGGAATGGATCCTGAATACAATTCAAATACCTATATTGACGATGTACCAAACCTGACTTATGCTGTCGGTCTGAACATTGGTTTCTAAATATCAATCCTTAAAAAAATAGTCATGAAAAATAATAATTTGATACGCTATATTTTCTCATTTGTCCTTCTTGGATTGGTAGCAGGCGGATGCAAGAAGACATTCCTTGATGAATACAATCCAGCCAACCGCACAACAGATAATTTCTATACAACCCCTACAGGGTATGAAAGTCTTGTCAATGCATGTTATCCATTGTTGAGGGATATCACCCAACAGCGTATACCTACCCTCAATGGTACTGATCTTTTTTCTGCAAATGGATGGGGAGGTACTTTGTTGTTCCCAACATTGACCACACAATCCGGAAGCCCATATGATTCTTATGATATCAGCCTTAATTCATCTCTAGGTGAACTCCAATCACTTTGGGACATGCTTTACAGGGAGGTCAACAGGTGTAATGCTGCAGTTACCCGTGCTGCAGATGTAACTGGCATGGTAGATTCGGTTAAAAATGCAAGGATTGGAGAGGCCAAATTCCTTCGCTCGCTATCTTTCTTCTGGGCTGTGCAACAATGGGGTGATATTCCCATGCCGCTGACTGAAACAACATCAGGTAGCCTTGTTGTGAAAAAGACTGCAGCAAAAGATGTGTACACGCAGATCATCACTGACCTTAATGATGCCATTGCAAAATTGCCTACAACCCAAAAGGATGCTGGCAGGGTTACCAAAGGTGCTGCGCAATTTTTACTTGCCCGTGTTTACCTGACAAGAGGTTGGAACTTTAATAATTCTCTTGGTGGAACAAGTGCAGACTTCACCAGCGCACTGGTGCTTTGTGATAATTTGATCGCTTCTGGTTTGTATCCAATGGAATCCAACTGGAACAATCTTTGGCCCATTCATAACAAGAATCCAAAGAAGGAAACTGCTACAGCTGCAAGTTCTGTTGCTATAGCCAACGCCAGCAAGGAAGTGATTTTTGCAGTTCAATATGCCAATGGAACCGGTACTGCTTACAATGGGGATGCAAACTTAAGTACTGCGAATGGAACGATTGGGAATGACCTCCATGGCAGGTTTAGCGGTGGCCCCAATGGTGTAGCGCAAGAATCGCGGACAGCTACTTACAACAGGTTTTTGCCTAATCATAATGTTACGTGGGGCGCTTACAGGTTGTTTGATCCTCAGATGGATATCCGTTATGAAGGAACCTTTAACAGTGTAGTTTATGCAACAATTGCAGGTACAGTATCATTGGCGGCCAATAAGCCATATCCACAAGCAATAACACAATCTTTTGCCATCAGTGATACCACAGCAATTGTTCTGCCTTGGAATGTACCCATGACCAATGTTGCCCAGCTTGGTGTAAATATTCCTGGGGGAAAGAAAAAGTATGCAGTACAAAATGTAGTTGATCTATTTTGGTTGGGCAAGATTACCTCACCGACACAACAAATCAACGATGCAATGGGATGGGGTGGTCCTATGTTCTGGAAGTTCTGGCAGCCTGGCATCACGTATGGTGATGGCTTCTCAACATTCAATGATCCCCTTTTCCGTTCTGCTGAGTTGTATCTGATGGCTGCTGAGGCCATTGTGAAGGGCGCTACAGGTGCCAGATTGGGAACTGCTGATGTATATTATAACAGGGTTTTGGACAGGGCCTTGGGCACTAATGCCGGAAAATCTCCCAACCGCGCAACCAATCCAGGAAATGTATTGGACCCACTGACAAATATCACCTCTTACCGTGCAACTCCTTCTACCATCAACATTGACATGATCCTAGATGAGTATGGACGTGAATTCCTAGGAGAAGGCAACGAACGTTGGTACCAACTGAAGCGTACAGGAAAACTCATTGAGCGTGCTACAAAATTCAATGGCTGGACTTCTTGGGGTCGTGCAGGTGTTTCTCAAATTGCTGCCAAGCATTTGTTGAGACCAATTCCGCAAGGGATGCTTGATAACTCCAATCCAAGGATTGAACAGAATCCTGGATATTAATATTCAATATTGATTATAAAATGCCAGGGTTCATCATTGATGGATGCCTGGCATTTTTTCTTTATATAATTTTTTAGCCCTAATCAATCACAACTGCGATCCACATGTCGATGAAATCTTTCTTCTCTTTCGTATTATATTTCTCAATTTTTACTTGTGTAACCTATGCACAAAAGCCTGTGCCTCAAAAAGGGAAATCTGACCTTGTTGAGGTGATGGTTGATGCCGCCAACTCAAGATTTTTCTATTTCAGTTCTGCTACAAGGCCCTTTGGAATGGTCAATCTCAGTCCTGATATGAACCTGAAAGGTGTTTGGAATACTGGTTATAAATACAACGAGGATACCATCAGGTGTTTCAGTCATATCCATTGCTGGGAATTGTCTGGTATACCTGTATTGCCCACTACAGGGAAATTCAAAGGGCATTTGGGCTCGGATGTATATGGCTCAACCTATTCTCATCAGAGTGAGGTTGCAAAGCCTGGATACCACAAAATCAAGTTGAATACCTATGGTGTTACTGCTGAGATGACTTCTACAACAAGGGTTGGATTTCATCGATATACTTTTCCAAAATCTGATTCAAGCTTCATTCATTTTGATTTCTCTACCGTTCTAGGCTCATCAGAAACGCAGGAAGCAAAAGTCAATCAGGTCTCCAATAATCAAATTGTTGGCGAAGTTGTCATGGCTGCAACCATAAGAAGACCCAAGCCTATCACTGTTTATTTTGTTGCTGATTTTGATAAGCCATTTGTACAGTTTGGTGGATGGAAAGATGGACGCATCATCAATGATGGAAAAGAAATTTCAGGCGCTCATACGGGAGCTTTTGTTCGATTCAATACCAATGAGAACGATGTCAGGATGATGAAAGTAGCCATCTCGTATGTGAGCATAGAGGAGGCTAAGAAAAACCTGAATGCCGAATTGCCTCACTGGGATTTTTCAAGGGTAGTCCGGGAATCTGCAACAGAGTGGGACAATTGGCTGGGAAGAATAGAAGTTGAAGGGGGAACCAATATTGAGCAACGTCGTTTTTACACAGACTTGTTTCATGCGTTACAAGGAAGAAGGATTGTGAGCGATGTGAGCGGATCATATATAGACAATACAGGGGCATCTCCAATCGCCCGAAATATTCCGGTTGGAGCAGATGGTAAGCCCAAATACAAAATGTACAATTCTGATTCTTATTGGGGGGCACAATGGTCACTCAATACTTTGTGGCATCTTGTATATCCTGAGGTTACGGAAGAGTTCATCAATTCGATGCTTAAAATGTATGATGACGGAGGTTTGATTCCGCGTGGTCCATCTGGCGGTAATTATACCTATGTTATGACAGGCGCTACTACAACACCTTTCATCGTCAGTGCATACCTCAAAGGCATCAGGGGGTTTGATATGGCCAAGGCTTATGAAGGGATGCGCAAGGATCATTTTCCTGGAGGGATGATGAGCAAGGCAGGCTATGAGCACAAGACTTTTAAAGGTGGCGGAATTGAAGAGTATATTTCAATGGGTTATGTACCTCATCCACTGCATCCCATCAAGTACGGATTTCACCAAGATGGGGCTGCACAAACACTTGAATATGCCTACCAGGATTTTGCCATGGCACAGATTGCGAAGGTGCTGAACAAGCAGGGTGATTTTGATCTTTTTATGCAGCGATCAGGCAATTACAAGAATGTATTCAACAAAGAAATTGGCTGGATGCTGGCGAAAGACAGGAGTGGTAAATGGGCTGATCCCGTTGATATCCTTCAATATGAGCATGGATTCAATGAGGGCAACGCTGCACAATATAGCTGGTTCGTTCCCCATGATGTTCCTGGCTTGATTGCCCTTCACGGTGGTAAAGACAAGTTCACCGAAAAACTCAATTTTGCTTTTACCGAAGCACGCAAACATGGTTTTGTTTCTGGTAAATCTGAGAATCCACCTGAAAGAGAGGCACAACGCAGGGTTTATATCAACTATGGTAATCAGCCTTGTATGCAGACACCTTTCCTCTTCAACTATGCAGGAAAGCCATGGCTAACACAGTACTGGACCAGGCAGCTCATTGATTCAGTATACAGTGGGATCTCTCCGCAAAAAGGATACAGTGGAGATGAAGACCAAGGGTTGATGGGGTCATTGGCTGTATTGCTGAAAATTGGACTTTTTTCTACAGATGGAGGAACATCGGAAAAACCGTTTTATGAGATCACCAGTCCGATTTTCAAAAAGGTTACCATCAAACTGAATGAAAAATACTATCCTGGAAAGCAATTCGTGATTGAAGCCAAGAACAATATTCCGGGTAATCTATACATCCAGTCTGCAACCCTGAATGGTGCTGCCATCTCAAAACCTTTCTTTGATCATTCAGCGTTGATAAAGGGTGGAAGTTTGATTTTGCAGATGGGCTCATCACCCAACAAAAACTGGGGTGTCAAGGATTGATGAAAGGTTTACGACAAAGTATTTTAATACTAATCTGATTTCGCTACAATGACAAAAAAAGTTTCAATTAAAGATATCGCCAAGGAGCTTGAACTTTCGATTACAACAGTGTCATTTGTAATCAATGGTAAGAGTGAAGAAATGGGTATCAGTGAAGCAACATCCAGCAAAGTATTGGAGTTGATCAAAAAGCGGGACTATAGTCCTAACAACGCAGCCAGACTGCTGCGTACAGGAAAGTCTCATACCATTGGATTGATTGTTGAAGACCTTGGAAACTACTTCTTTAGCAATATTGCCAAAGTTGTTGATTTGGAGGCTTCAAAAAGAGGATACAATGTTTTTTTGAGCAGCACCGATAATAATCCTAAAACGGCAAAGGAACTGATCAGAAAAATGCGCAACAGCTCAGTAGATGGCATGATCATTACGCCAACCAAAGATCTTAAACAGGAATTGGAGAAACTCAAGAATGATAAGATTCCTTTTGTGTTGCTAGACAGAATTGTTCCTGGACTGTCAGCCAACGCTGTGGTGCTTGATAATTTCAAAGGGGCCTTTGATCTAACCATTCATTTGCTCAACAATGGCTACCAGAATATCGGATTTGTTACGATCCACAGTGACATGTCTCAAATGACGGAAAGAGAGAGGGGATATTTGGCAGCGATGGAATCATCTACAAAGAAAAGTGCAGACGAGCTTGTTTTAAAAGTAAAATTCGATGATGCTGCTGAAACCATCATTTCTTCCATAATGTCTTTTGTTAAGGAGAATCAGGATCTGGAAGCTTTGTTTTTTTCAACCAATTATCTTGGTGTTCATGGTATCGAGGCCTTGAAGCTGGTAGCAAAATCCATGCCTGACGACCTGGCCGTTGTGAGTTTTGATGACAATGATCTTTTCAGGCTTTTTACTCCATCCATTACAGTGGCTTCACAGCCCATAAATCAGATTGCAGTAGAGACCATTGAACTCTTGTTGCGTTTGATTGAAAATGATGTACAAAATGGAATGCCGATCAATAAGGTTCTGGAGCCAGAATTGATTGAAAGGCAGTCTTCCATTCAAAAGCCTCTATGGGAGATTGAGCAGACTTTGAAAAAATCTTTTAATTAAATATAATCATGTGAAAAGGTTGATTTTTCTTTTGACAATTGCACTGGTTTCATTTGTTTTTTCAAGCAACCATTTGTTGCATGCTCCAATCACAAAGAAAATCAATCGCCCTCCCAATATCCTTTTTGCCATTGCAGATGACCAGTCATTTGCTCATGTTTCTGCATTGGGTCAGGATGTTTTCAAAACGCCTTATTTTGATGAAGTGGCAAAGCGTGGAATAATGTTTACCAATGCTTTTGTTGCCGCTCCACAATGCAGTCCATCCAGGGCAGCGATGCTTACAGGAAGAAATATCTGGCAACTGGAGGAAGCTGGAACCCACTCCAGTTATTTTCCGAAAAAATTTCCAGTTTTTACCGATGCATTGGAGTCTGCTGGTTATTTTATTGGCTTTACAGGAAAAGCCTGGGATCCAGGTAATTTTGAAAATGCGGGATGGGAGAGAAATCCAGTAGGGCCAGAGTACAATAAAAGGAAGTTTGAAAATGTTCCTGCCAAAGGAATTGTCAACACAGACTATGCAGGAAATTTTAAGGATTTTTTAAAAGACAAGCCAGCCGACAAACCTTTTTTCTTCTGGTATGGATCCAAAGAACCACACAGGGTTTATGAAGCCGGTTCTGGCGCAAAAGCAGGCTTAAAAGCAACAGATTCGACAGTCCCAAGGTTTTTACCCAATGATGATTTGGTTAAAAATGATATGCTGGATTATGCATTAGAAATTGGTTGGTTTGACAAGCAATTGGGTGCAATGATCAAAATGCTTGAGGAACGCGGTGAGTTGGACAATACCATCATCATTGTTACCGCAGACAATGGCATGGCGTTTCCTTATGCCAAAGCAAATTTGCAGGAATATGGCACGCACATACCGTTGGCCATTTGCGGTCCATCCATCAAAGGCTCTTCTCGAAAAGTAACAGACCTTGTTGGCATGATTGATCTCGCGCCAACCGTACTTGATCTCGCAGGTGTCAAACATTTCAATGGTATCACAGGTAAAACCCTGATGCCCATTCTTCAATCCCAGGCCTCAGGCTTGGTAGATCCATCAAGGTCTTATGTGCTCACAGGTAGAGAAAGGCATACCCATGCACGCCCGGATAACCTGGGCTATCCTGCAAGGGCCATCAGAACACAACAATATTTGTACATCAAGAACTATACCCCCGATCGTTGGCCTGCAGGGGATCCGGCTCCAAACAAACAAATGGTTGCAGAAGGAAATGCTGGGGAGAAATTTATTGAAGGCTATGAGGACATTGATGCATCGACTACCAAAACGCACATGATCAAGGACCGCCAATCTTTTCCGGGATTGTATACCCTCGGTTTTGAAAAAAGAAATGCAGAACAATTGTATGATATCATCAAAGATCCTTATTGTCTCAAGGATTTGGCTCAGGATAAAAAAATGACAACAATCAAATCATCATTGAAAAAAATGCTAGAGACAAAACTAAAAGCACAGGGCGATCCTCGTAGTGAAGGAAAAGGTGATGTATTTG
>CAITQQ010000085.1 GCA_903894575.1 uncultured bacterium | reverse complement strand
CTCATCAGGGGTCTGATTGAAATGGGCTGCAATGCGCTCAGTATCTTTTTTTGTAAAAGTAGGCGTCATTGACCTGCAACAATTTGAACAGGTAAGACAATCCACCTCTTGCCAAACTTCCTTATCAACTTCTTCAGCAATCTTGTCCAACCGCCTGGGTGCATTCTTTTCAAGCCTTGAAAGAAAGAGTTTCATTTTGCGCTTGTTCTTGCTTACCTTGACTTTGAAAGAACGAAGGTTGATGGGTTCCATTGTTTGCGGTGGCTGTTTGAATAATTGGTAATATTGAATGCGAATTTAACGGAATAAATCTTTCATCTTTAATGAACCTAAACAAAGAACCATGTGGGATGCATTCAAAAAAGGATTTTTGGTTCACCTCCAATTGGAAAAATCACTGTCTCCCAATACAATCGATGCTTATGGGCTCGACCTTGAGAAGCTGATCCAGTTCATGCAACTAAGGGGAATCAAGGCCGGACCAGAAGGGATTTCGCTGAAAGACCTCCAGGAATACATCAAATGGATTGCTGAACTGGGCATGAGCGAAAGATCTCAGGCAAGGATCATTTCAGGCATCAAGGCATTTTACCGGTACTGTGCCCAGGAAGAGATCACCAAAAATGATCCCACCGAGCTTCTCTCTGCGCCAAAATTGAAAAAAACCTTGCCAGATACCTTGACCTTTGAAGAGATTGAATTGCTCATTGCACAAATAGACCAGAGCAAGCCAGAAGGAGGAAGAAACAAGGCACTGCTTGAAACCCTTTACAGTTGCGGCCTGCGGGTCAGCGAAGTAATCAACCTGAGAAGATCTCATCTTTATCTTGACATCGGATTCATCCGGGTGATTGGCAAGGGTGACAAGGAAAGGTTGATCCCCATCGGCACAGATGCGATCAAGTACATACACATTTATCTGCACCTGATAAGGGTTCATTTCCCAGAGAAAAAAGGATGCGAAGACATCCTGTTCCTCAACAGGCGTGGAGGCAAACTATCAAGGGTGATGGTCTTTTACATCATCAAAGACCTTGCTTTGAAAGCCAATATTCAAAAAAGCATTTCACCGCATACGTTCAGGCATTCTTTTGCCACACACCTGGTGGAAGGCGGCGCAGACCTGAGGGCTGTGCAGGAAATGTTGGGTCATGAAAGCATCACCACCACTGAAATATATACCCATCTCGACAGGAATTTCCTTCGGGATACCTTAAATCGTTTCCATCCTGGTTTCAAACAAGAGAAAACAACTTAATTTTATCAAAATCAATTGTACATGAGCACAGGAACCATCAAACTGTTGAGAAAAATTGGCATTGCGGAAGGCGCTTCCTTTTTGATTCTGTTATTGATCGCCATGCCGCTGAAATATTACTTCGGGATGCCCCTGGCGGTAAAATATACGGGATCCGCACATGGCGTCCTGTTCGTAGCCTATGTTGGATTGGCGTATTATGCAAAAGAAGTCTATAACTGGCCCTTCAAGCGATTTTTGCTGGCTTTTGTTTCCGCCTGGCTTCCTCTTGGCACTTTTTTCTTTGATGGCAGGTTAAAAATCGAGGAGAAAAGGATTGCAGAAGGCTTGCACTGAAAATTCTTTAATTTCGCAACAAATACTAAGCAACATGAAAAAAACGATTCTGGCCTTGTTTTCACTGGCGTTGGCTTTTCAAACCAATGCCCAAAGCCTCAAGACACCTGCTCCTTCCACAACACAAACGGTAAAACAGGAATTTGGTCTTGGCGCCATTGATCTTTCCTATTCCAGGCCCAATACCAAAGGCAGAACCATATTCGGAGACCTTGTTCCTTATGGTGCCGTTTGGCGCACAGGCGCAAACAGTGCCACAACACTTACGTTCAGCGATGAGGTAATGATTGGTGGCAAGAAGATTGCCCCAGGCAAATATGGCCTCCTTTCCATCCCTGGTGCCAAAGAGTGGACACTCATCATCACCAAACAAACCGACGTTACCTCTCCTTCTGCTTACAAGCAGGAAATGGATGTGGTGAGGGTAACTGCACCAGCAGTTGAAATGCCTTTTGCCACGGAATCGTTCATGATCCTTTTTGACAATGTGAAGAACAATGAAATTGAATTGAACATTGTTTGGGCCAAAACCATGGTGAGCCTTTCCATCAAGGCTGATATCGACAGCAAAATCATGGGGCAGATTGACAACCTCATGAACAAGGACAACAAGCCCTATTACAATGCTGCCATGTATTATATGGACAACAACAAAGACCTCAACCAGGCTTCAGCATGGCTGGACAAGGCTACTGCCCAAACCCCCAATGCTTATTGGGTTTGGTACCAGAAAGCCAGGTGTTTGGCACAGCTGGGAAAGAAAGCCGATGCAATGGCAGCTTCCCAAAAATCTATGGAACTGGCCAAGGCTGGAAAAAATCCAGACTATGTAACCCTCAACGAAAAACTACAGTCTTCACTCAAATAAACCGAGCAGACCAATTTGATCAACTCCCCTGCCCTGCAGGGGAGTTTTTTATTGGAGAAATGCATGCATATAACTCAGCCAGAGATCTCCTTCACGAAAATAGTGGACGTCATGCACAGCTGCAGATTGACCAAACTGAATTGCAGCAGTGCCCTGGTCTTGGAGAGAAAAAGATTGGATCTTGATATCTTCAGAAAAATCTACGCCACCATTTCCCCAGCATTTGTATACGGTCTCTTTTATGCTCCAGAACAAGGAAGCAAAAACAATCCTGTCTTGCTCAGACAAAGAAGCCAGTAGTGCATGCTCATGAGGGTTCAGGAATTTTTTTTCTATTTTAAGAACCCGTGGCGAGATCCATTCAATATCAATACCAACGGGTGTTTCATTCGAAATGATGCCGGCAGCAAAACCGCGTGTATGTGAAATCGAAAACTGCGGCATCCCTTCAGACAAAAAAGGCTTTCCGGCAGGGTTCAATTGGATCTGTTCAAATGGAAACAACGGTTGCAATGCTTTCAGCACCATTCTTGAGGCCAATTGTTGCAACTGCTGCCCAGGATGTGAAGCAACGGCCCGGTATGGACTGGCCTCTTCAAAAAAAGAGGATGCTTCGGTAATCTCCCATAAACCCAGGGATATTTCAGCATTCTTTATGGATCTGATCAGCGGCATGCAGCAAAGATAGGGCCTCCCTGTTCACAGTTTGTTGAAAAAATATGTTTCAAAACCAGCCTTCAATGCCGAATTTCGGGTCGAGTAAATTGAAATGCGATGATCCTCTCTGACTTGCGAATTATGGAAGAAATGGAAAAGGGAACAATCAAGATAACCCCTTTCGACAAAGCCTGCTTGGGCAGCAACTCCTATGATGTTCACTTGGGCAAATGCCTTGCGACCTATAAAAATCATGTGCTGGATGCCAAAGCGCACAATGAAATTGAATATTTCGACATCCCGGATGATGGTTTTGTGCTCTACCCCCATGTTTTTTACCTGGGTGTAACCCAAGAGTACACTGAAACACATGAGCATGTTCCTTTCCTCGAAGGAAAATCTTCCACAGGCCGCCTGGGTATTGATATTCATGCAACTGCGGGAAAGGGTGATGTTGGATTTTGTGGCAACTGGACATTGGAAATTTCGGTAAAGCAGCCCGTTAAAATTTACCATGGCATGCCGATTGGCCAGTTGATTTATTTCCCTGTCGAAGGAGAAATTGAGGTAAAATACAACCAGAAGTCCAATGCCAAGTACAGCGGACAACCGGATCGCCCCATCGAAAGCATGATGTGGAAAAACAAGTTTTAGGCGTTTTGCTTAGGCAAGATGATCTTCGATAAACGGGATTTCAGTCTCAGTGATAAAGTATTCATAAAGCCTTGCATCCAAGTCGCTTTTAACCCTGTCAATTAGCTGAATATCTTTGTCTGGCATCAACACCCTGTATTTTGCATTGATGGAACGCATGACATCACTCCTCTTTCTTTTTTGCATATCCCCGGATTTGTTGGCAACGCCCAAGACCCTGTTTACTTCCTCTGTTGCAGTCCTTGATTGCTTTAAAGTGATGTTGTCGATCAACAGTTTGAGCAAGGCCTTTTCAACTTCCTCAAAAACCTCTTTGACTGGATAGGGAGAGCGTACATGCATTGAACCTGTTGTGGCGATGGGTTGCTCTTGGAGTACAACAACTGGCTTTCTTTTTTTGTAAAACCAAAACGCGGCAAGTCCCATGAAAGCGATGACTGAGGCGGAGATAATACTTTTTGATGTTACACTAGGATTGGCTGTTTCATAAACCTGCTCACCAGTAAAGGTAAAATGTTGGGGCGATACCTTCACAGAATCAATGTCCCACTTGCAAAAACAGTATAATAGTAATGACCGTTTGCATACCAGCCGATATTGCGCGTCCTTGGGGATGAAAAAAAGTTCCAAACCATCTTATCAGACAGGGTATAAATTTTGTTGCTCAACAGATTGAGGTATTGAATATGATCCCTTTGACTGACCAGAAGACCAGAATCAAGAACAGTGATGACTGGATTATCAATAGTTGAAAACACTGCCAATCTTGAATTGAGCTTACCCAAGACCTTCCAATCCGCTTTCTCGAGATCCAAAGAAATAACAGTATCGACTGTGATGACACGCTCATTTTCTGGAACTTTCTCCGTTTGCCTGCCTACAATGTAGCCAAGACTGATCAATTGATTGCCATTGGGAGATTTCCATTGCAGCTGACCAGGAGGATCCAATGCTATAGGTATTTCTCTGTTCAATCGCTCAATTTTCCAGTCTGATGATAGTTCATCAAATACCCGCAATTGGCCATTCCAACGCCAAAAGCCATAACCGCCAAGATTATAAAATTTATCCTTGAATACAAATGCTTTACAATTGATGTTGTAGCCATAATGCTCCGTTTTGTCAACCCGCTGAAAAAGCAAAGAATCATTGTTGATGGGATCAGCAGATTTGTACAACATGCCCGTAGCGTTAATAAAAATGTACAGTTCTCCTTTTCTCACCATTAGTACCTGACCATAGGTACTAAAATTGGAGGGTTTAAAATCAATCAGTCTGAATGCGAGGGAGTAACTGGTAAAAAACTCACAACCCTCGAAACGGGGTTCTCTAATGGTTCGGAGGAAATTGTTATTGGGTACCGTATAAAATTTTTCTTGAGACCTTGCCTATACAAAAAACATCAGCAGTAAAAAGCAAAGTTGTGAAGTACGTTTCAAACCTGTAATTTTTCATATCTAATATAATTCATTGTAAATATTTCCCAATATATTTCAGTGAATCACCGATATTAAATTGATATACAAAATATTACATAAAATAATAATTCACCAATTGATGAACCGAAAGGGTAACCAATCATGTATCTATTCAAAAAATCTGAACGAAATTTGGCCTAAATAATATGCTTATACAACCATTGCTATAATCCTATTCAACTTTCTATTCGCTAACCAATGAAACGCAAGGTCCCCAAAGCAGCAGCTGAGGGGATTTCTTTTTTTATTCAATGAACCAAGGTTTATCTTTAAGGTTCTAGCGAAAAAGGTTTTAAACAATTAAATCATCACGTATCAATCATCCTATTAATCACTTTTCAACACCTGAAAAGCTCCAAACCCTGCTCCTGGTTTCCCGTTACCGCAACAGGTATATCCCATTTGCATTTCTGTCAATGGCTTTCTTCCATTTCCCCCTTTTTTTGAACAGGAAACTGAAGTTCTACAAACTCATGGGATCAGGCAGGAATGGCACCTTTGACATCAGGCCAGATTTCAACCAATGGGCCATCATGGTATTTTTTGATGCAGATCAATACCCTGATATGGACATCAAACCACTTTCCAACTTGCTGCTGGGGAAGTTCATCCTTGGCTGGTGGAAGGTTTTCAGTGCTGAGACCCGGTTTTTTTTACTCGAACCTTATACTGGACATGGCACCTGGGATGGTCGAAGCTTCGTAGACCCCAAAAATAAAACCGCTGACCCAGAAGGAAAGATTGCCGTATTGACGCGTGCTACAATTCGCATGAGCAGGCTAATGCATTTTTGGAAGGCAGTGCCCAAGACTGCTGACCAATTGGAGACCAACAAAGGATTCATTTACTCCATCGGCATAGGAGAAATCCCGTTTATCAAACAAGCTACTTTCAGTGTTTGGGAATCTATTGAAGACATGAAGGCATTTGCCTATAAGAAAATGGCCCACCAAGACGTGATCCGGAGAACCAGAAAAGAAAGCTGGTACAGCGAAGAAATGTTTCTACGCTTCAAAATCATTGTTGAGAATGTACCGCTATAACCATGTGCCCTTTTCATGACAAAAAACAGGGGAAAATTGACTTAAATGGGTTAAATTTGCGACTTCTACCCTATCGATTATCACCTTTCGACTGCTGCCCAACATTTTAACCCAGACCAACAGATCAATGGAAAAAAAAGTTACCAAAATTGGTGTCATGACCTCAGGAGGAGATTCTCCGGGAATGAATGCGTGCATAAGGGCTGTAGTAAGGACAGGACTCTACCACAACCTTGAAGTATTTGGAATTACCAGGGGATATGCAGGCATGATAGATGACGATATCCATCAAATGGATTCAAGAAGTGTGGCCAACATCATCCAAAGGGGTGGAACCATCCTTAAAACTGCCAGGTGCAAGGAATTCATGACACCTGAAGGCAGAAAAAAAGCCTACGACAACCTCAAGAAACACGGCATCAACGGATTGATCATCATTGGTGGAGATGGCTCTTTTAAAGGTGCCCAGATCTTCTCCAATGAATTTGATATCCCTTGCATAGGCATACCAGGAACCATAGACAAAGACATCGCAGGAACAGATTTTACCATTGGATTTGATACAGCTGTCAATACCGCTGTTGAGGCTATTGACAAAATCAGGGATACTGCAGATGCACATGACAGGCTTTTCATCATCGAAGTGATGGGAAGGGATGCTGGCTATATCGCACTGCACAGTGGCATCGGAACAGGCGCAGAACATATCCTGATTCCCGAGAAGAAAACAGACGTTGAAGCTGTACTGAGTTCTTTGCAGGAAAAAGAACGAAGGAAGAAACTTGTAAACATTGTTGTGGTGGCTGAAGGGGATGATTTTGGTGGCGCCAATCACCTTGCAGGTGTAGTGAAGGAAAGGATACCAGGATTTGATATCCGGGTAGCCATTCTAGGTCATATCCAACGCGGCGGGGCCCCGACAAGTATGGACAGGTTGATTGCCAGCAGAATGGGCTATTCAGCAGTAGAATGCCTGTTGGAAGGCAGGAACAATGTAATGGTAGGCATCATGAACAACAAGATGCATTATACCCCACTTGACAACGCAGTCAAGGCAAAACAAAAAATAAGTGACGAATGGATGAAGATTGTTAAAATCCTCGCCAGCTAATACTGAAACAGCAGAACCCAATCTGCTGTTTTTTAATTTAATAAAACGAACTAAAAAACGATTATGAGCAAAAATATTGGCAAATACTTTCACCAGGAAATGGACAACAATGCCGGGCAGGAACATGCAACCCACAGGACAAAAATCGTAGCCACGGTTGGGCCAGCCTGTGACAGTTATGAAAAACTGCTTGAATTGGTCAAAGCTGGCGTGAATGTATTCAGGTTGAATTTCTCTCATGGCGCTCACGAAGACAAGAAAAGAATCATCGACAGCATCCGCAAAATCAGTGCTACCGAGCCTTATAACATTGCCATACTTGGAGATCTTCAGGGACCCAAATTGAGGGTTGGTGAAATTGAAAACAATGCATTGCATGT
This sequence comes from uncultured bacterium, assembly GCA_903894575.1. Taxonomy (GTDB): domain Bacteria; phylum Bacteroidota; class Bacteroidia; order Chitinophagales; family Chitinophagaceae; genus Pollutibacter. The sequence continues at coordinate 3,827 of CAITQQ010000085.1, read as the reverse complement.
AAAAGAAGGTGATATTTTGACCTTCACCAACGAGAAGATGGTGGGAACCATGGACAGAATTTATGTTTCCTATCCAAATCTTGCAGGAGATGTTGTTCTCGGAAATACCATCATGATTGATGATGGGAAGATTGAAGTGGTGGTGCAGGAAATCATGCCGAATGGTGACGTGAAAGTAAGGGTTAAACTGGGTGGTATCATTTCATCAAAGAAGGGACTGAATTTGCCGGACACAAAAATTTCCCTCCCTGCTTTAACTGAAAAGGATTTAGCAGATCTGGATTTCATCATCAAGGAAAACCTAGACTGGGTGGCCCTTTCCTTTGTAAGGAAAGTTGAAGACATCGTTGGCATTAAGAAAATACTGCAAGACAACAAGAGCAAATTAAAAGTCATTGCGAAGATTGAAATGCCTGAAGCACTTGACAACCTCAGGGAAATCATTCTTGAGTCAGATGGTATTATGGTTGCGCGTGGAGACCTGGGTGTTGAAGTGCCGATTGAAAAAGTTCCGCTGATCCAACGCCAGATCATCAGGAAATGTTTGCACCGCGGAAAGCCCGTTATCGTGGCAACCCAGATGATGGAAAGCATGATTGACCGCATAAAGCCCAACAGGAGCGAAAGCACCGATGTGGCCAATGCTGTATTAGAAGGTGCAGATGCGGTGATGCTCAGCGGAGAAACGGCAACAGGAATGCATCCTGCACTGGTGGTGGAAACCATGCGCAAAATCATCATCGAAGCAGAAAAATCAGAATACCGCTACAACAGGGATGAAGACATCAAGCCCCTTCCCCATTCACCTACATTCATCAGCGATGCAGTATGTCTGACGGCGTGTAAACTCTCTCAAAATACAAATGCAGATGCCCTGATCGGAATGACACAAACCGGTTATACCGCATTCATGTTGAGCTGCTTCCGTCCAAAATCGAATCTTTACATCTTCACCAAAGAAAGAACATTGGTGAACCAGTTGAGCCTCAGCTGGGGAATCAGGGCATTCTTCTATGATGAAGAAGTCAGTTTGGATGAGATCATCGCAGATCAGATCAAAATCCTCAAAGAAAGGGGATTCATCCGTGAAGGCGAAGTGGTGGTCAATACAGGCAGCACACCCATCGAACTCCATCTTCCTACCAATACCATCAAGGTTACGGTTGTTAAATGATCAACACCAACGGACTGACCATATACACTGACGGTGCTGCCAGGGGAAATCCCGGCAGAGGCGGCTATGGTGCTATTCTGATGTGGGGTGGGAAAAGCAAGGAAATCTCCAAGGGATACAGACATACCACCAACAATAGGATGGAATTAATGTCTGTCATAGCAGCATTGGAGTCTCTGACCAGACCTGGGTTGAATATCGAAGTTTATTCTGACAGCAAATATGTAGTGCAAGCCGTCATGGAAAGATGGCTGGACAAATGGATGGCGACCAACTTCAAGGGTGGTAAGAAAAACAGTGATCTTTGGCGACGCTATTACCAGCTCTCAAGGCTGCATACCATCAAATTCATTTGGGTAAAAGGACATGCTTCAAACCCATACAACCAACGTTGTGATGAACTGGCCACCGCAGCTGCGGACGGAGGAAATCTGATAGAAGATACCGGCTACGAAGGTTAAGCCACCTGGTTGCTGAAGGCTGATTTTTTCAGCCAATAAAATCCACCAAAAAGAACTGTTCCAAAAACAAATGTTGCAACCAGGCTATTGGTGTAAAATGGAATTCCATCTATGAAAGCCTGTGTCAAACCTGTGAAGGTTTTAGGCCTGTTGTATCCGCCACTGCCCAACCATGTCATAAAATTGGAAACGAAAAAGAATATGGTAGGAGCGGCAATGGCACCCTTTGCAATGGAAAGAGGCTTGTCATTTTTGATGAAAAAACCAACGATGGTCAATGATCCGAACAGCAAGTAATTGATCCACATACCGGAATAAAAACCCTGTATCTCAAATATTCCATTGATATAAAGCAGCTCATAAAAAACGTCAGAAATGAGCAATGAAAGCAGGGGCAACAAGAATGCGAGTTTCTTGTCTTTGATGACTGCTCCGCCAAAAATGGCCATGGCAAACTGCGGTGCAAAGCCCCAGGGGCGTCCTGGAATTGCGCGGTATGCTGCCGCAACAACAATCAACATCAGGAAGGATAACAAGGTATATTTAGAAACTTTCATGTTTGCCATTTTAACAAAATTAGTGATTTAATATTCCTGTTAAAGAAATTACAGACACAGTTATCCTCATGATGTGTATAGCGTGAATTATTGCCGGGGTACCGTGGCCCAAAAAAGGTTTGTATCCGCTGTTGCTTCTGCGAAAAGGATCTCTCCGGGAGCAGAAAAAAATGCAGTTGCTCCTTGAAGAACCGCATTGGCATTGCCTTTCCACTGAATCTCTCCATTGAGCATCAGAAAGACGCTGGGTGAGGTTACGGTGAAATTCATTTTTTCACCCGCTTTTAAAAAATAGGCAGACAGGGAAAAATCTCCAATTGGACAGGGATAATACTGTACCGTTTTGTTTAAGGATCCTGGGATGATTTCAGCCATGGTTGGAACAAAGGCAGTATTGGCCAGCAACTCAGGAATATCAACATGCTTCGGGGTGAGCCCTGCCCTCAATACATTGTCAGAATTTGACATCAATTCAATGTTCTGGCCCTCCAGATAGGCATGGGGCAAACCGGCTCCCTGAAAGATCCCTTCTCCCGGTTTCAGATTGAGGATATTGAACAGGTAGATGGAAAAAATACCACGGTCAAAATGACCATCCCCACAAAAATTATGGACTGCCCTGGCTGCCCAAAAATCAGGGGATGCTTTGGGCAATTGATTGGCCTCGTACAATGGCATGATGGCCTGCATGTGGGGAGCAATCAATCGATCTACTTCTTCCTGTGGCATCTCCATCACTTGTTGATAGAGTCCTCTGATCCCTTCTGCGTGGAAAATTCCCTTGAACCCGTGCAGGAATGGATAGGCATCAAGATGCTGGTCAATGTTTGGCGAAAAGCCATGCAACAACCAGAAATCACTGAGCGCAACCATCATCTCAGGTTTGTGGTTGTCATCTTTATAGTTTCGGTTGGGAGCTGTAAGCGGAATAGCCAATGCATTCTCTTTTTTAAACCCTTCCTCAGCAGCCTGCTTGTTGGGATGCACCTGTATAGAGAGCATATCCTTTACATCTAGGATCTTCAGAAGGTATGGAAGGTTGCCGTACTGTTTCTGCACAGCATTTCCCAGGTACCTGCCCTTGTCTGAATTGATCAGCGCTTGCAGGGATGTAGATGCCCCCTGACCCAACATTACTTGGGAAGGTGCGCCAGTATGAATGCCCAACCAGTATTCAGCACAGGGTTGTTCATTGGGTGTTTGCTGAAATAACGATGGAATATAGGTGTTTCCACCCCAAGTATAGTGTTGAATTCTCCCTTTTAAGCGGTGCATTCTCAGTTGATTTTATGAAAGCCTGATGGAATTTTGAAGAGGGTTTTCCTCATCAAAAGCAAAGTTAAACCAATAAGGGATCATGGCAAGACACAATGAAACGGGAAAAATGGGAGAACAATTGGCCCGCAACTGGGCTGAGCAAAATGGCTATAGCATTCGAAACCAAAACTGGAGATATGGCCATTGGGAGATCGACCTTGTTGCTTCCAGGGCCGGAAGGCTGCATTTCTTTGAAGTAAAAACCAGAAGGACAACCCGGTTTGGATACCCGGAAAAACTGGTAGACAGGAACAAACTCCGGTATTTCATTTCAGCAGGAACGGCCTACATCAGGATCAACAAGGGATTCAAATGGGT
>CAITQQ010000084.1 GCA_903894575.1 uncultured bacterium | reverse complement strand
TTCATAGTTAAATGGCCTGGCAACACAAAGCCCGGTGCAGTTTCTGCAGCCACCACAACATTGGCCAACTTGATGTCAACTGCGGCAGAGATTGTGGGCAATACCAATCCACGCTACAATACAGAAGACAGTTACAGCATCTTGTCCGTCTTGAAAGGGAAATCCACGTCAGTAGACAATCAACCTGCTGTAGTTCACAGCTCTTCTATCGGTTATTTTGCCATCAGGATTGGAGATTGGAAGTTGATCCAAGGCCTTGGGTCAGGTGGTTTTACGGTTCCCAAACAAATCAACCCCAAGGCAGGTGCAGCCATCGGTCAGTTGTATCATCTTGCGGAAGATCCTCACGAAGATAAAAATCTGTACGACCAATTCCCTGAAAAGGTCAAAACAATGACTGAGATGCTGATGCAGATCCGCAATGCTTCTACCAGGGTTAACAAGACGTCTGCGCAATAATTTCTAAGATTTTGTTCAAAAACTCCCCTCCAACCAGAGGTTGGTAAACCTATTACTGGACTTTACAGTAACTGTAAACCCATGCCAGGATTAATACTTAATCTGTAAACTTATCTTAGGACAAGCCACTAAAACTCCCCTCCTGGACAGGAGGGGTGCCCTGCTGCAGGCAGGGCGGGGTGGTGGATTTACAAAAAATAATCCATATGATTTCGTTATTTCATGTAACTCTACTAAATTTGTAGACTAATAAAAATAATAATACAATGAGCAACCAATTAAGATTCGAAACACTCCAATTGCATGCTGGTCAGGAGCCAGATCCAGTAACCGGTTCACGTGCAGTGCCCATCCACCAGACAACCTCATATGTGTTCAAAGATGCTGATCATGCGGCCAATCTGTTTGGATTGAGGGAATTTGGCAACATTTATACCAGGCTGATGAATCCAACAAATGATGTTTTTGAAAAACGCATCGCAGCACTAGAAGGTGGTGTTGCGGCACTCGCAACATCCTCTGGTCAGGCGGCACAGTTTTTGGCATTGAACAATATCCTTCAGGCCGGTGATAATTTTATCAGCAGCTCGTTTGTCTATGGAGGAACCTATAACCAGTTCAAAGTGGCCTTCAAAAGGCTTGGCATTGAAGCCAGGTTTGCAGAAGGAGATGATCCATCCAGTTTTGAGAAATTGATTGATGAGAAGACAAAGGCCATCTATATTGAAACCATCGGAAACCCACGGTTGAACATTCCTGATTTCAAGCAATTTGCAGCACTGGCCCAAAAACACGATATCCCATTGATTGTAGACAATACTTTCGGAGCTGGCGGATACCTGGCACAACCCATAAAGCATGGTGCCAACATTGTGGTGGAATCAGCCACCAAATGGATCGGTGGCCACGGAACCAGTATCGGTGGGGTCATTGTAGATGGAGGTAATTTTAACTGGGGCAATGGAAAGTTCCCGCAATTCACAGAACCTTCAGAGGGATACCATGGATTGAAATTTTGGGATGTTTTTGGAGAAGGCAATCCATTGGGATTACCCAATATTGCTTTCATCATCCGTGCCAGGGTAGAAGGTTTGCGCGATTTTGGTCCATCACAGAGTCCATTCAATTCCTTCCTGCTCTTGCAAGGCCTCGAAACCTTATCGCTCAGGGTTGAGCGCCATGCTCAGAATGCCCTGGCATTGGCCCAGTGGCTGGAATCACACCCATCAGTAGATTTTGTTTGGTATCCAGGGCTGAGCAACAATCCATACCATGCACTTGCCAAGACTTATTTGCAAAACGGATTCGGAGGTGTACTTCAGTTTGGAATCAAAGGAGGTGCAGAAAATGGAAAGAAGTTCATCAACGGGCTAAAACTGGTCAGTCATCTTGCCAATGTCGGCGATGCCAAAACCCTCGCCATTCATCCTGCTTCCACTACCCACGAACAACTGAGTGAAGCCGAGCAGGTTCAAGCCGGTGTATTGTCAAACTTGATCAGGATCAGTGTTGGCATAGAGCATATCGAAGACATCAAGGCGGATTTTGAACAGTCGTTCCAACAGGTTTTTGCCTAATGTCGGATATCTAAAAAGAAAAAGAGGCCATTAGGCCTCTTTTTTTATATCATGGGTTGATGATGTCTATCTGTAACCAACCAGGTTCCTGTTCATCTGACAACCGCCACCTGCAGAACCACGATAAGTAGTGCATGAGCTAAAAACGATAATGGATGCAAGTATGAACAACAAAACAACAGGCTTTCTCATTTAAATGGTTTTGATTTTACAAATATAGAACTGAATTTTGAGGCTTTTAGTATAATGAGGGCTGTTTTTTTCTTTAAAATCAGTATTTTAACGCATTCCTCACAGTTGATTTTCTCAGAAATTCATGGGAAAATACTTCTCCGCACTTATTTTTTCAGCTTATCTTGTGGCGATAATTTATAATATGAACATTGAACTGCTCCGGCCAATTGTATTTCTCGACCTTGAAACAACAGGCCTGAGCCTGACACAAGACAGGGTGGTGGAGATTGCAATGCTTAAGGTTTCTGCGGATGGTAGCAGGCAAATGAAACGGAGATTGATTAATCCTGAGAAACCAATTCCTGCTGAGGTTTCCGCCATTCATGGGATAACAGATGAAATGGTCAAGGATGCCCCAACTTTCAAGCAACTGGCCAATGAGATCAGGCAATACATGGAAGGAGCAGACCTTGGAGGATACAATTCGAACAAGTTTGACTGGCCATTGCTTGCCGAGGAATTCCTTCGTGCAGGACTGGATTTTGACATTCAGGGAAAGCGTTTACTGGATGTTCAAAAGATCTACCACCAGATGGAGCCCCGTACACTTTCTGCTGCCTACAAGTTTTATTGTGAAAAAGACCTTGAGAATGCCCATTCAGCAGAGACAGACATCAACGCTACCCTGGAAGTATTTCTTGCCCAAATCAACAAATATCCCCAATTGGGAAATTCGATTGATACAGTCATGAAGGTAATTGGTGAAGAGCCAATCGTAGACTTTGCAAGAAGAATGGTCATCGAAAACGGAAAGGAGATCTTTAATTTCGGAAAGCACAAAGGAAAGGCCGTTGTTGATGTATTGAAGACAGAGCCATCTTATTATGACTGGATCATGAAAAGTGAATTTGCGCTGCACACCAAGCTCAAGCTGACTGAAATTTTCAATCGCGTCATGCTCAAACCCAAAACAACCTAAGGATTATTTCTACAACCACTGATTTGAAGAAGCTCGTCATCATACCAACCTACAAGGAAAAAGAAAATATTCAACTGATCATTGAGGCCGTCATCAATCTTGGTCAACAATATCATCTGTTGATTATCGATGATAATTCACCTGATGGCACTGCTGACATCGTAAAATCCATGCAACAACGCTATCCCAACGAACTTTTTCTGATCGAGAGATCTGGAAAACTCGGGTTGGGAACTGCCTATATAGCAGGTTTTGAATGGGCACTGGCAAACGGATATGATTTTGTTTTTGAAATGGATGCCGACTTTTCCCATGATCCAAACGACCTGGAAAGATTGTATGATGCCTGTCATACAGGTGGTGCAGACATGGCAGTAGGGTCGAGGTATGTTTCAGGAGGGCAAATTGAGAACTGGCCTTTGAGCAGAAAGCTCATTTCTAAGGCTGGAGCACTGTACAGTAAACTCATTACCTGGCTTCCTGTCAATGATGCCACGGCTGGGTTTGTTTGTTATTCCAGGAAAGTCCTTGCCACCATGGACCTCAAATCCATACGTTTCATTGGCTATGCATTTCAAATTGAAATGAAATTTACTGCATGGAAACTTGGTTTTAAAATCAAGGAAGTACCCATCACATTCCGGGACAGAAAATTCGGCGCTTCCAAAATGACCAAAGGGATTATTCAGGAAGGCATTGTAGGAGTGTTGACCATGCAAATGGAGTACCTTTTCGGTGGTCTTGGTAAACAAAAAAACAAAAGCTGATCCCCTCATTCTTTAGCAATTTTCATGAAAAAAGCCCTCCTGCAACTTCACCTCTCGGTCTTTCTTGCAGGATTTACCGGCGTTTTAGGCCGATTGATTACCATCAATGAATCCTTGTTGGTTTGGTACCGCATGTTTTTCTCAGCACTGATTTTGCTAGCCATTTCAATTTTTACAAAAAAGATCAAACTGCTTCACTGGAAAGAAATGCTGCCGCTCATTGGCATTGGTGGCATCATCGCCCTTCACTGGGTGACTTTTTATGGATCCATCAAATATGCCAATATTTCCGTTGCCCTTGTTTGTTTTTCTGCTGTAGGTTTTTTTTCATCTTTTCTTGATCCATTGATTTCTAGAAGAAAACTGATCATGTCTGAAGTATTGCTTGGATCATTGGTAATGCTTGGTGTTTACCTGATTTTTCATTTTGACCAGCACTTCAGAACAGGAATTCTCTTTGGTATACTCTCAGCCTTCCTTGCTACCATTTTCCCGATCCTTAATAAAAGGTTTGTTGGTAAACATGGAGCAGATACCATTACTTTTTATGAAATAGGTGGAGGATGGTTGGTGCTCAATTTTGTGGTTCCTGTTTACCTTTTGTATACTCCTGTATCAACCTATCTTCCTGATGCCAAAGACCTGTTCTGGCTTTTGTTCATGAGTCTTTTCTGCACCGTTCTTGCCTTCAATCTTTCGGTCAGGGCACTTTCAAAAGTCTCACCATTCACGGTTAACCTCACCTTTAACCTGGAACCTGTTTATGGCATCATGCTTGCTTTTTTGTTCTACAATGAACATGAAACGCTGGGGCCATCCTTCTATGCCGGTATTTCCATCATCATTCTGACAGTAGTAATTCAAACTTTGAAAGTTTGGCGGGATTCCAAGACCCAACTGGATAACTATTGAATTGATTTTTAAGGCCAATTCGTTAATTTCAATTCAAATTCCACATCATATGCGCCATTGTAAAAAATCATTGCTGTTCGTATTGTCATTTCTTAGCTTCAGTCTGATGGGTTGGTGCCAAAAAAAGCCGTTGGACCATAGCGTTTATGACGGATGGCAGTCCATTGGTGAACGAAAGATCAGCAACAACGGAACATGGATGGCCTACACAGTAGACCCACAGGAAGGAGATGGTCAGTTGGTGTTGCAAAAGACAGATTCTTCTTTTGTGACAATCATTCCAAGAGGCTATGCTATATCATTTTCAGAAGACAGCCGTTTTCTTGTATGTAAAATTAAACCATTGTTTGCAGACACAAGAAATGCTAAAATCAAGAAAAAAAGACCTGATGAATTTCCCAAAGATTCATTGGGTATTTTTGATTTGGGTCAACGCTCATTAGAAAAAATTGCAGGCGTTACATCTTACAAAATGCCTGAAAAAGCAGGTGGACTCTTGGCCTATCAATTGATTAAAAAGCCTGCAGATTCTGTAAAAATTACTTTGGCAAAAGATACTGCTGCAAAAAAACAGGATTCTGTGAAGAAACAGATTCCACTCATCATCGAGCAGGTGCCTGATAAAAAACAAAAAAGAAAACTGACTGCAAAAGGGGAGAATGATGATGAGATGGTTGATGCAGAAGGTGATGAGGGGGCTGCAGCGCCCGTTCAAGAAGGAACTGAACTGGTGGTGCTGAAGCTGGGACAAAAAAATCCCAAGACACTTCCCCTGACCAGCGATTATCTCTGGAGCGAAAACGGAAAGATTCTTTTGGTAGAATCTTCCTCCAGCAAATCCAACAAAAGCATCAAGCCAATGGTGTACATCTGGCGTGCTGTTGAAGACCGATTTGATACCCTGTTGGTGGGAGGTAATGATTTCAGGAATTTTGCCATCGATGAGGATGGATACCAGATTGCCTTTGTTGCAGAGCGTGATAGTGCATTCAAGTCGCTGCAAAAGTTTCACAAATTATGGTACTGGCAGAATGGCGACGCAGCGGCTACCGTATTGGCAGATAAGTTTACTCCCGGCATGAAGATCAACTGGACCATCAGTGAAAACTATGCCCCCAATTTTAGCAAATCAGGAAAGCGTCTTTTCCTGGGAACCGCTCCCATCAAGCCTATCAGGGATACTTCATTGATTGATATTGATCTTGTAAAGTTGGATGTCTGGCATTACAATGATGATTATCTGCAGCCATACCAACTGCGAACTGCAGAAATGGACAACCGGAAATCATACCTGGCCATGGTTGACCTGTCCACCAAAAAGCTTACCCAGCTGGCTGATCTTGATCTCCCTCAGGTGATGACAGCTGCGGAAGGTGATGGAAAACAATTCCTCGGCATGAGTGACAAAGGAAAAAGGGTAGCCAGCCAGTGGGAAGGTGGGACAAAAAAAGATATTTACCTGATTGATCCTGCAACCGGATCCAAAAAAATTATTGTCAGGGAACTTTCAGGGATGCCCCAATTTTCACCAGAAGGAAACCACCTTGTTTGGTATGATGCAAAGCAAAGGCATTATTTTGCTTACCATAATGGACAAATCATCAACATCAGCAAGCAGGTTCCTGTCAAGCTGTATGATGAAGAATATGACATGCCATCTGATCCAACACCTTATGGCCAAATGCGTTGGCAGAAAAATGATGAAGCCGTCTACGTGTACGACAGGTATGATATTTGGAAACTGGATCCCAAAGGTCTGGTTGCACCCATCAACATCACTGCAGGCAATGGAAGAAAGACCCATTACAGTTATCGCTTCATCCCCATGGATCAGGAGGAACGCGCTGTACAAGCAGGACAAACCATTCACCTGAGAATCTTTGATGAAAAAACAAAACAGGCTGGCATGGGTACCATGCAATTGATTCCCAATGCAACCATCAATGTACTTCAAGTAGGAGCCTTTGCCATGGGCTTTCCAGTCAAGGCAAAAAAAGCTGACGCATACATCTACACCAAAGAAAGCTTTGCATCATCCCCCAATGTCCATTTTTCCAATGATTTTGTTAAGGAAACTAAATTCAGCAGTATCAATCCGCAGCAAGAACAATACAATTGGATGAAAGCTGAGTTGTTTTCCTGGAAGGCATACGATGGGAAAATGACCACAGGCATTGTTTACAAGCCTGAAAACTTTGATCCCTCAAAGAAGTATCCAATGATTGCCTACTTCTATGAAACCCTTTCTGATGGCTTATTCAGCTACCAGTCTCCATCGCCTACTCCAAGCAGGCTGAACATTCCCTTCTTTGTGAGCAGGGGATATATTGTATTGGCCCCAGATATTCATTATACCGATGGTTATCCCGGTAAGGCTGCGTATGATTATGTGGTCAGCGGTGCAAGGGCCTTGGTGAAAAAAGGATGGGTGGACAGTACCAAAATGGGCATCCAAGGGCAGAGCTGGGGTGGTTATCAAGTAGCACACATCATTACAAGAACCAATCTGTTTGCAGCTGCTTGGGCAGGTGCTCCAGTGGCCAACATGACCAGTGCATACGGCGGAATCCGCTGGGAGAGTGGCATGAACAGGCAGTTCCAATATGAGAAAACGCAAAGCAGGATTGGTGCAACCCTTTGGGAGAAACCACAATTGTACATTGAGAATTCACCACTGTTCCATTTGCCCAAAGTCAAAACACCTTTGGTGATCATGTCCAATGACAATGATGGTGCAGTGCCTTGGTATCAGGGCATTGAAATGTTTACGGCAATGCGCAGGCTGAACAAAAAGGTCTGGATGCTCAATTACAATGGAGAAGCCCATAATCTGGTGGAAAGGAAAAACAGGAAAGACATTCAGATCAGGGAACAGCAATTCTTTGACTGGTTGTTGAAAGGAGAAAAACCCGCTGTATGGCTGACGGATGGAGTTCCTGCCACAGAAAAAGGCAGGAGTTGGGGTCTTGAAACCAAGCTAGACTGAGTTTGAATGAGTATGGGCAACCGTAAAAAATAAACAATAATGTCATTAAAGTCGGAGGAATCCGACTTTATGCATTGTGTTCATTGGCTTGTTGTCAATGAACAACTCAAAGTCTTCGAGCCCGGCAGCTTCATGGCTTTCCTTCAATTCCTGTAAGGTCATCAACTTGTCGCCGATGGATATTTTTTCAAGCGTGGGCAGCAGCCAATCTGCATCCTGTCTTGCAATATCAATGA
>CAITQQ010000083.1 GCA_903894575.1 uncultured bacterium | reverse complement strand
CTTCTGTGCATGTTCCAGCGCATCCCTATCGATGACATCATGTTGTTGGGCCGGCCTTCGATCGCGCGGTAAAGCAGATTGGCTTCGAGAAATAGGTTTTCTTTTATTTCGTAGGCAAGCCAAAAACTGGCATTCAGGTTTTTCCGTTGGACCGGCATGCCAAAGAAATATCCATTCTGGGGAAGGGCACGGGTATCATTGTCCAGAAAAATATTGTTACCGTAATTCTTTCCTGCAGTATCCACTCCGCTCTGCCAATAAATGGTTTTTGCCTGCATGTACCATTTGGGCGCTGGCTGATATTTGAGGATCCCAATATACTCTTTGATGTTGGACATCAGGGGATGCGCCAGGGCCTGGTTATAATGCGTGTAATTGGCCACCGTATCAAAATGAGAATAGGTGAATGGCCTTATCCAATTGGTTTCCAGTTGCAGGTCAAGATTTTTGATTCCCAAAAAATCAATGTATTTCATCCCTGCCTGGAAGGCCCATTTGTTTCCCCACCATCCTTTTTTCTCCCGTATGTATTTGGTATAAAACTCATCCAACATGACCTGTCCGTAGAGCTGCACTTGCTTTGCCAGATTGGCCTTGGCATCAAACCCGATGAATGAATTGTCAGGACTGCCGATATTCAACTCAGCGCCTCGGATAAACATTACAGGGTTCAAATAGCTGAACTCAAATTGATCCTTTCGTCCAAACACCACCCCTTCAAACAAGCCCAAGGTCAACCATTTGGGGGCATTGAAACTGATATGGTGAATGGATGCGTATTTCTTTGGATAGATAGAATCCCCACCAAGGCCATCCCTGGTATATTGCGGAGTCAATTCCATGATCCGGCTCATGTAGTTCAGTTTCCATACCCGAAGGTTCATGTTCAGAAAGAGATGGCTGTTGGAATGGTCGCTGATGAATAAACTTCTGTAACCGTTTCCAAGGAACATCTTATCAAATCCAAATTGAACATTGATGAATTTTGCTGCATTGAAAAACACCGTTCCCCTGGCGTCAAAATAATCAAAGCCTGTTCCCTTGAATATCCTGTATCGTCCCGCACCAGGTACGGCCCTGAACCTGTTGGCATCATTCCTCACAAAGACCGGGGGTTTTTCCTGGTTCTCCGTCAGGTAGGCATGGAATCCAACCTTGCCGCCAATCAAAGAACGCACCACTGCTCCGCGGGTATTGAGGTATAGCAGTTCATCTGTTGCATCATCTTTCATGGCCTGCAATTGAAGCACTGGATTGACAGAAAGGAAAAAATCCTTCTGGTTCACCCCAATCATATTGGCAGGATCCTTGAAAAAACTATTGAAAACCGCTTTCTTGCTTTTTATTGTGGAAACCCCATTGCTTGTCCATTCAAGGTTGTTCAGTCTTGACCTGCTGATGTTGTAGCGGTCCACCTTTGAGAGTGAAATATTACTGGAGGCTGCCCTGTCCAGGGCTCCAGCCCACCATTTCCTGTTAAAGGGTTTGATGAATGAAAAATTCAGGATGCTGTCTTTTTGCAACTTGATCTCTAAGCGATCCAGTAATATATATTCCTTGGAGCCTTGTTGAAAAAGCGCAGACTGTGCATTCCCAGAGAAAGGTGCAATAAATATCAGCCCAACTAAAAAGGTTTTGATAATTTGCAGAACAGATTTACCAATACAATATCTCATGTCGAATATTCTGATTAAAAACGTTCAAATTGTAAACGAAGGCAAGATAACTGTATCAGATATCTTGATAGGCGACCAAAGGATATTGAAAATTGAGCAGGGAATTGACAATAAATATAACGCAAGAGAAATTAACGGTGAAAACAAATACTTATTGCCCGGTGTGATCGACGATCAGGTGCATTTCAGGGAGCCTGGCCTGACGCACAAGGCCAATATCCATTCAGAATCCATGGCAGCTGTTGCCGGTGGCACCACCAGTTTCATGGAGATGCCGAATACCAAACCTCCTGCCCTTACTCAGGAGTTGCTGGAGGAAAAATATTCCATCGCTGCAAACAGTGCCGTTGCCAATTATTCTTTTTTCATGGGCACCTCCAATGACAATGCCGATGAAGTCCTGAAAACAAATGAGAAAAAAGAAAATGTATGTGGTGTGAAGATTTTCATGGGTTCTTCCACGGGCAACATGCTGGTAGACAACCATCTTTCACTCGACAGGATTTTCAGGGAATCTGAACTGCTGATCGCAACGCATTGCGAGGATGAGCGCATCATCAAAGCCAATCTTGAAAAGCTGCGCAGCACCAAATCTGTTCTGGAAGCTTCCGATCACCCCATCATCCGTGATGCAGAAGCCTGTTTCGAGTCTTCACTGATGGCGGTACAACTGGCCAAAAGAAACAATACAAGATTGCACATTTTGCACATCTCCACAGCAAAGGAACTGCAGCTCTTCACCAACCTGATACCCCTGGAAGAAAAACGCATCACCTCTGAAGTATGTGTGCATCACCTGCATTTTACTGCGGATGATTATGCTACCCTTGGCAATAAAATAAAATGCAACCCTGCCATCAAGTCAAAGGAAAACAAAGCAGCCCTTTGGGAAGCATTGCTGGATGACAGGCTGGACATCATTGCAACAGACCATGCCCCACATGCCATTGATGAAAAATCAGGCGACTACGACCATGCGCATGCAGGATTGCCACTTGTACAGCACAGCCTTCAATTGATGTTGCACCAATATCAACAAGGCCGGATAAGTCTTGAAAAGCTGGTGGAGAAAATGTCGCATGCACCCGCAAAATGTTTTCAGATCAGGGATCGCGGGTTCATTAGGGAAGGCTATTTTGCCGACCTGGTCTTGGTTGACCTGAACCAACCCTATACCGTCAGCAAAGAGAACATCCTCTACAAATGTGGATGGAGCCCGCTGGAAGGATTCAGTTTCCCTGCTACCATTGCCATGACTTTTGTAAATGGTTATCCTGTTTATGAAAATGGAAAGGTTGATGCATCTCATAGGGGAATGCGCCTCCAATTCAACAGGAACTGAATGCCATGCTGATAGACAACATCACACTGTACGACCTTTCTATCTTCCACAGGGAGGATGAACAATCGCTGTTCAATAAAATTGATCATACCAGGACAAGTACAGGAAAGGCGGAATTAAAAAAAAAATTCACCCGGCCTTTCAGTGATATAACAGATATTCTTCAGGTCCAGGAGATACTCAGCTTTATTGGCGCAAGGCTGGATGCCTGGCCAGTAAGCATCACCAACGGCACCTTGCTCGTCATCGAAAAATTTCTTGATGACAATCCAAATGCATTGCCCGAAAAGCCCAACCCAATCAATGCATTGTTCTACAAATGGCTTCATCCTGCAGAACATGCCATGATCCGCTTTTCCATGCAACAACTTTTTGCATGCATCAAAGGGTTCGAAAACTTGCATGATTTTTTTTCAGCATCCCCAAGGCCCAAGATGCTGGATGATGTTTTGCAAAAATCTGAAAAGATCCTGCGAGACAACAGGCTCAAAGGACTGCAATCCATGCAAACATTCAATGCACTGCGTCCTGAAGAAGTATTGCATTATGGAAAAGTTTTTCATGGAGAAATGGCCAATGATCTGCAGACACTCATTGAAGTATATGGGAAACTTGATGCCTGGTATGCCATGGCCAAGGCCAACCAGCAATTGGGTTTGCAACTTCCCATTTTCACTGAAGATGTGGAGCCCATGATCAGTGCAAAAGGCCTCTGGCACCTGATGCTCAAAGAACCTGTCGGATACGATCTTGAAATGAATCCGCATTCCAATTTCATTTTTCTTACCGGCGCCAACATGGCCGGAAAAACCACACTGATCAAGGCTGTTGGCCTGTCAACCTACCTTGCCCACCTGGGCATGGGCGTTGCCGCAAAAAGCATGAAGCTTTCACTATTTGAAGGCATATTGAGCAACATCACGGTAGAAGACAATCTCATCAAAGGGGAAAGTTATTTTTTCAATGAAGTAAGGAGGATCCGCGAAACGATCACCCGGATCAGTGATGGCAAAAGATGGCTCATCCTCATTGATGAACTTTTTAAGGGCACCAATATCCAGGATGCCATGAAATGTTCACTGGCCGTCATCAGGGGATTGATCAAGATGCGCAACGGACTTTTCATCCTATCCACCCATCTGTATGAGATTGGTGATGAGCTGAAAGACCTGCCCTCCATCAGTTTCAAATACTTTGAAACCCACCTCACCGAAAATGAACTCCGCTTCAGCTATCAACTCAAGGAAGGCATCAGCCAGGACAGGATGGGCTACCTGATCCTCCAAAAAGAGGGTGTTACTTCCCTGTTGGAAAATATTGGGAAGAACACCGAAATAGAAAGTGAAATCAACAGAAAAATCAGCGGTTAATACATTCTATTGAAGATGATTTCACGTTTTCAAGCCATGGCCACAGCCATAGCTTTACACCATGTTTGTAAAGACCTTTGGAAGTGCAGTATATGGCGTTGAAGCAAAAACCATCACCATTGAAGTGAACTGGACCGCCCAGGGAAAAGAATACTGCATTGTAGGATTGGCAGACTCCGCCATCAAGGAGAGCATGCAAAGAATTGAAAGCGCCATCAAATCAAAACGGTTTGAGATGCCGCGCACCCGGATTGTCGTCAACCTTGCACCGGCGGACCTGAGGAAAAGCGGCACAGCCTTTGACCTTCCCATTGCCATCGGTATTCTGGCCGCCTCGGAGCAAATCCCGCTGGCTGAAAAATTTGATCATTATATCATGATGGGCGAGCTCAGCCTGGACGGTGAACTTCGCCCGATTCGTGGAGCATTGCCCATTGCCATTCAGGCGAGGAAAGAAGGATTCAACGGCTTCATCCTTCCAGCCGCAAATGCCAAAGAGGCTGCAATGGTCAGTGGCATTGATGTATATGGCATGAAAAATATCAGGGAGGTCGTTGAATTCATCCAGACAGATGGCGCAAGCGCCGCACCAATCTCCATCAACATACAGGAAGCATTCAGTGCTGCACAACAGGCATTTGAAAATGATTTTGCAGAGGTAAAGGGCCAGGAAAACATCAAAAGGGCGCTGGAAATCGCGGCCTCGGGCGGGCACAATGTCATTCTCATCGGTCCGCCCGGTGCCGGGAAAACCATGCTGGCAAAGCGTTTGGCATCCATCCTTCCGCCCCTATCCATGGAAGAGGCACTGGAAAGCACCAAAATCCACAGTGTGGCGGGCAAACTTCCTGAGCATGCCACACTCATCACCAAAAGACCTTTTAGAAGCCCTCACCATTCCATCAGCAATGCAGGTTTGGTCGGTGGCGGTGCAAGCCCGCAACCCGGAGAGATCTCCCTTTCGCACAATGGCGTGTTGTTCCTGGATGAATTGCCGGAATTCAAAAGAAATGTACTGGAGGTGATGCGGCAACCGATGGAAGAAAGAAGGGTAACCATTTCAAGGGCAAGGCTGGCGGTTGACTTCCCAGCATCATTCATGCTGGTGGCATCCATGAACCCCTGCCCCTGCGGCTTCTACAATCATCCTGAAAAAACTTGCAACTGTCCGCCTGGCGCTGTTACCAAATACCTGAACCGCATATCAGGCCCCTTGCTGGACAGGATTGATCTGCATGTGGAAGTGACGCCAGTTGCTTTTTCTGCACTGGCATCAAAAGAAACAATTGAAAATTCTGCCAGCATCAGGGATCGGGTAATGGCTGCCCGAAACATACAGTCAGCAAGATACAAGGGCAAAACAGGGATCTATGCCAATGCGCAAATGGGGTCAAAGGAAATGAAAGAGATTTGTCAATTGACTGAAGCGGGGCAGGCCTTGCTCAAAAATGCCATGGAAAAACTCAGTCTTTCCGCAAGGGCCTATGACAGGATACTGAAAGTGGCAAGAACAATCGCAGACCTTGCCAAAAGTGAAAACATCATGCCAGAACATATTGCGGAAGCAATTCATTACAGAAGCCTCGACAGGGAGGGTTGGGGAGGATGACAAGTGCTGCAGTGCCTTATTCTGCCGGGGTTTCTGTTTCCTGCGTTGGCGCCTTGGGAGCTTCAACAGCAGGAAAAAACCTGCTTTGAAAAATCAGGATGGCAAATACGCCACCGGAAATGGCTGCATCAGCGACATTGAAAACAGGCCTGAAAAACATGAAAGATTCTCCACCCCAAAGCGGAAACCAGGTCGGAAAATAAGCGTCTTCAATGATGGGCATGTACAACATGTCAACCACTTTGCCGTGCAAAAATCCTGCATACCCGCCTTGAAAACCATTTTGCCAAATACCATGGGCAAAGTTTTGCAGGTATGGGTCGCTGGCTTCAAAAACCATACCGTAAAACAGGCTATCGATCAGGTTTCCGATGGCACCCGCATAGATGAAGGTTACACAGACAATATACCCAACATGGTATTTTTTCTTGATGATGTCTAAAATATAATAGGTGCCAAACGCAACCGCCACCAACCTGAAAACAGTGAGGGCAATTTTACCCCAGTCTCCACCAAGCTTCCATCCATAGGCCATTCCCTCATTCTCAATGAAATGAAACCTCAACCATGGAATAGATTGGAACAGGACATTTTCCTGGCCCATGTGGTAACTGGTCTTGATGTATATTTTCAGTGCCTGATCTATAAAAAGGATCAAAAAAGTCAGGAGAAGGGAATGTTTGAACTTCAAAATGCAGGTTTTTGCAAATATAACGATAAGGGGACAATGGCAGATGACCCAAGATCATTCACCCAAATAAATCCTTGGAACGCGCTGTGAAATACCGGTCATGATTTCATAGGGGATGGTGTCTGCGGTCTTGGCAACATCAACAATTGAATGCCCCTTGCCAAAAACCAGGACCTCATCTTCAATGGTGATATCGTTTTCAGCCGTGACATCAATCATGGTCATGTCCATGCAAACATTGCCAATGGTGCGGAAAGACTTCCCTCTGACCAGGACAGTTCCCTTGCCATTGCCCAAACTTCTTGGATATCCATCAGCATAGCCAATCCGGATGGTGGCAACCATGGTGTCATGGTTCACCATCGAATGCCGACCATATCCAACCGACTCACCTTTTTTGACGTCCTTGATCTGCGCAATGGTGGTCTTGAGTGAAATCGATTCCTGTAGCTTCAAATCACTGTTTCCTGGATCGACACCATAGAGGCCGATACCGATCCTGACCATGTCGTATTCAGCAGCAGGATGTCTTCTGATGGCAGCGGTATTGGCAGCATGCTTGATGAAGGGATATCCAAAATGTGCAGACAAGAGATCGCAACAATGGTCAAAGCGTTGCAGTTGGATGCTGGTAAAATTGTCATGCACAGGATTTTCAGAGGCCACAAGGTGCGTGAATACTGTCTTTACCTTGAATGTTGAAGTCCTGCCCAGCTGATCAATGAAATGACCAATGTCCGTGGGCTCAAGGCCCAGCCTGTGCATGCCGGTATCCAGTTTGATGTGAACAGGAAAATAACTGATGCCTTCCTGTTGCAAATAAGCGTTCAATTGTTGGGCGAATCCAACGGAATAAATTTCAGGTTCAAGGTTGAACTCCACCAATGAGGAGAAAGATGCCGGTGCAGTGTTCATGACCATGATGGGCATTCGTATGCCCGCCTTTCTCAACTCAACACCTTCATCTACATAGGCGACTGCAATATAATTGACATGATGAAACTGCAGCAGGCTGGCCATTTCATAGCTTCCAGCACCATAGGAAAAAGCCTTGACCATGGCCATGATCCTGGTATCAGGTTTCAAACCAGCCTTGAACTGGCTCAGGTTCTGAGAGACACTGGAGAGGTCTATTTCAAGCCTGGTTTGATGGTTCTTGCTTTCCAGCAAATGGCTCACTTTTTCAAAATGAAATGATCTTGCCCCTTTGACCAAAACGACCTGATCCCTGAAATTTATTCCATGAAGATGATGCAACAAGGCTTCTGTATCCTTGAAATAAAAAACTTTCATGGAAGGATCATCAAAACAACTTGCCAAGGCCTGAAACTGTTCTCCAACAGCATAGAGCCTGGTGATATTTTTTAACCGGAGGTAGGAAGCAAGTTTTTCATAGGCAGGCAGGGCATCCCCTGCTATGCCTGATACATCAGACAAGATGGCCACCCTGTCACGAGAGGGATGTTGCAGTCCCAGAAAATCCAAGGCGCTGAACATCCCGCTCAGGTCTGCATTGTAACTGTCGTTGATGATGGTTGACCCATGCTGTCCCTGTTTCATTTCCAGGCGCATGGAGAGTGGAGGAAGCTCTTGCATCCTCGATATGACTTGATCCTGCAATCCAAGATGGAGACAAATGGCAAAACAATGCAATGCATTTTCTATTGCAGCAGGATCGATGTAGGGAATAGAAAAACCATGGCTGATCCCTTTGTACACTGCAGCAATCATTGTTCTTCCTGCCATTGCATGATAGGAAACCACGATGTCTGCACCAGGATGGATTCCCCAGGATAGTGAAGCGCTCAATGTGCCTTCCTGGAGCAATTGCTGGACTGTCTCATCCACCAAGGCATGGTCCTTGCAATAGACCAGCAGTTGGGCATCGCGAAACAGTTGCAGCTTTTCTGCTAATTTATTCTTGATGGAATCAAAGCCTTCGCCATGGGCCTCGCCAATATTGGTCAAGAGGCCAATGTCAGGAAGGATCATCTTTTGAAGATGTTCCATTTCTCCCCGCTGGGAAATCCCTGCTTCAAAAATACCCAGTTCATGCGTCTCCTGGATCTGCCAAATGCTCAGCGGAACACCCAACTGAGAATTGAAACTGCGTGGAGAGCGGACAATGTTCTTTTCCTGTTGCAACAAATGATTGAGCCATTCTTTTACAATGGTCTTGCCATTGCTGCCTGTTATGCCGATTACAGGGAAGTCAAATAGTTTTCGGTGTGCAGCGGCCAACTTTTGCAGGGATGCTACAACGTTCTCTGCCAATAAAAACTTGGCATCAGGAAAGGAAGTTAAATCTGGAACAGACGAGACCACAAAACTCCTTACCCCTTCCTGATAGAGCTCATCAATGTATTGATGCCCATCTCCCTGTTCAGTTTTGATGGCAAAAAACAAAGTTGTTTGCGGAAATACAAGTTTTCGGCTGTCAATCAGCAAATGCTCCACAAATGAAGCATCAGGGCATCCCATGAGTGTAGTGCCCATCAAGCTGCTGATATGTGCGACAGGATGGACTTTCATGATCGTTATTTTTCCTTTACGGCCTTTTGCCTATTTACTCTCATGGAATACAATACTGCACCAGCCAGGCATGCAATGATAACAGCCAAAGAAACAAGGATGTTGATATGGATGCCAAAAAATTCAATCAGCATTTTTACACCGATGAAGATCAGGACAATCGCAATGCCTTGCTGTAAATAGTCGAATTTATCCACTGCACCTTTTAACAAAAAGAAAAGTGATCTCAGGCCAAGCAGTGCAAAAATATTGGAAGAATAAATCACCAAAATATCATCTGAAGTAAAATGGGCTTTGGCGTTTTCCCTGACCAGTGAAACGACTGTGGGAATTGAATCAAGCGCAAACGCAATATCCACTGCCGCCAACATCAATACCACAACAGCGAGTGAAGTGAAATAAAATTTTCCATGCTGATTGATAAAATATCGGCCCTGAGGCTCTGCATTGCTGACCCTGAAAAGCTTGTTGATCACCTTATAGATTTTGGTTTCCCCTGGATCAAATTCAGCCTCATCTTTCTTGAAAAACAAATGATAACCGGTATACAAAAGGAAGAAACCGAAAAGGTATAGGATCCAATGAAAACGATCGATCAATTCAATGCCAACCGCAATGAAAATGATGCGAAAAACAATCGCCAAAAGAATACCAATCAACAACGCACGACCGGCATCTGTTTCCTTGACCCTGAAATAAGTGAAGATCAGGATGAAAACGAAAATATTGTCAATGCTCAAGGACCACTCCATGAGATAAGCGGTAAAAAATTTGGTGGCCACCATGGGTGTTTTTTCAAACCACAAAAAAACACAGAATGCCACAGAAAGACCGACCCAGAAAATGGTTTGCCACAGGGCTTTTTTCATGCTGATGGAAGCATTTTTCTTGCTCATCAATCCAAGGTCAAGCACCAATGCACCCAGGAGCACAATGCCAAAAGTCAGGTAAGTAATCTGGTCAACGGTCATTTGAATATCAATTGTTAGGCAACAAAGATAATCATTCCCGCATGCCAAAGGTTTATCCCTTCATCGCATATTTTCTTTTCCGTAAAAAGCCATAGATAAAATACAAGGCCAGAGGAAAAGCAAGTGGTAAAAGGATGTTGAGCATTTGCCAGAACAACTTGTCATTCTCCAGTTGTTCCTTGTCCAACAAGCGCAACCTGAAAGTCTTTGACCGCGCATCCATGACAGCAGCGCCTCCAGTGAGGTAAAAAAGGCAGTTGCTGATGAAATCACGGTTGGCAAACTGTTGACGGGTGTAGCTGTTCATTCCCATGGCCATAGGACCATCTTGCTGGCTGACGGCATTGGTCAAAATATCTGCGTCAGAAATAACAATCATGCTGTTTTCTGCAGCGGAAGCAGAAAGGAATGGTCTTTTGTATTCAACTGCCAGCTGTTGTAGTTCGGCACTTGAAATTCGGTTGGCCAGGGCAGAACGGAATTTGCCTTCAAGCAACACAGCGACGGACTTGTTTTTTTTATTGAACTGCGTGAGGTCCTCTTCTGTTTTAATGCTTCTCCATTCAACAAGGGCCGGTGTTTGCAAGGTTCGGGAATAGGAAGATGAAGCCAGGATCACTTGCTTGCGGATGCCGGGTGCCGCGATGGTATCAATGGACTGCGGAAAGGAGGAAAGCACAAAATCAAGGTTCTTGGAAATGGGATGATCCCCGGTATTTCTCAATAGAGGCGCATAAGGCCAGGGCAAGAGTTCAATTTGAGGCTTGTCTCCGATGCTGCCAATCACCGATGGAACCTTATCGCATTCAAGGTCTTGCAGCAAATCCCGGTTGATTCGGACTCCATATTTGAACAGCTGTTCATCGAGATCCAGGCCAAGGTCAAAGGCTACAAAAGACCCGCTGCTGCGTTGGAGGCTGTCCATGCTGGCATAAAGATTATCCACGGCCCAGAGGACTTTGCCGCCATGCATGACGTACTGGTCTATTTTCAATTTCTGTGAAGCATTGAATGCCTTGGTTGGTTTGGCAATCACAAGAGCAGCAAATTCATCAGGGATATACGCAACACTGTCGATCGGCAGAATCCTGAAACGGTGGTCTTTCCTCAGCACTTTTTCAACCAGATCATACACGCTGAGATCAAGGGGCTGACCATTCCCGGTCAGGTAACCCACCAACGGAACGGTATCGCGCGTCAACAACATCATGGCCTTTGCCAACTTGTATTCCATCAATGCTTCAGCATTGTTCAGTGATTCCAATCCATTGAAGTTGCTTTGGCCTTCCAGAAAATCAATCCCAATGGATCCGTTGCCTCCAGACAATACTGCACCAGGAAATACCAGTGTTTCTTCGCTTTGCTCCCCTTGTTTCTCCTGGGCTTTCACATTGGTAGGGTTGATGCCCATCCGTTGCAGGGAGTCAAACAAAATGGCTTTGGCTGTATCTCCCAGGCCTTCCCCAGGTCGCTCAAAAACAACCTGAAATTTTCCATTGCTGATGGACCTGAATGACGAGCCCATTTCATCAGCAGCATTGGCCAGCCTTTTGAAGCCAGCGGGGATGTCTCCCTCCAGGTAAACCGTCAGGGTCAGGGGTTCCGTTAAACCAGCCACCATGGCCTTGGTGGAAGCGGCAAGGGTAAACCGCTTTTCCGCAGTGAGGTCAATTCCTGCATGGAAAAAATAAGACAAGAGGTTGACTGCTGCGATGACCAACAATGGTAAAAACCAGATGCGAATATTTTTTATTTTTCCTCCCATCACTTGTTCAATTTGATTTTGGTGATGGTCAGCCAGATGAACAAGGACATGACAGACAGAAAATAAACCAGGTCCCTGCTATCGATGAAACCCTTGCTGACATTGTCAAAATGATATTTTATGCCTATCAGTGAAATGTAATACCCAACTGACTTCCAGGCATCAATGGTAGCAAGAGATGAAAACAATGCATAGGCAACATAACAGAGAAAGGCACTGAGCAGAAATGCTGTTACTGCATTTTTCTGTAAGCTGCTGGTAAAAAGTCCGATAGCAATATAGATGCCACACAGCAGCAACAAACCAATATAAGCACCTGCTATTCCTCCGGTGTCAATGCCATCGGTAGAAAGTGCAGCAAGGCTGTACACATAGACCAGGGTGCACAACAAAGTCATCAAAACCAAGAGCGTTGCGGCCAAGAACTTTCCCAATACAAGGTCTCGAATCGGAAGAGGCGATGTTTTCAGGATTTCAAATGT
>CAITQQ010000082.1 GCA_903894575.1 uncultured bacterium | reverse complement strand
GTGGAAAAAGTGGTTGCTGACCCTTCTTTTCAAGTTGACCAAAGACAAACTTTTCTGTTTTTACAACATCTCCGGTACTGGCACTGTAATAAGTCCAGGTGCCATTCTTCACCTCAGCAGCCTCATGCTTAATCACTTTTTCCAACATCCTGTCCGGATGATCCAAATCAGGCACCATGATGGTATCATAAGGATTTTTGGGGTCGACAGCCTTATAACTTTCTTCTCTCAACAGATCACCCATTTGAGTGAAATATTGTTGCTTCCCATCACGGTATCCACCTTTATAATTTTCCCTGGCAATCAGGTCACCCATCAGGCTATAACGCCTCCAGGCACCATCCTTTTTATCATTCAAAAAATATCCTTCCTCCTCACATCCAGGTTCGCCACGGAGTGTTTCAAAGCGAAGCACCCAAGGACCCTGCTTCATTTTTTGCTGATCAAGCCGGTTGATGGTATCACCCCTTGGCGTCAGCTTATAACTGAGCCAGGGCTGGGCCTGCATCGACATTGAAACCAAACAAAAAAATAAGAGCATCATCTTGGCAAACAAGCGCCTGGATATCACCATAGAATTTCTATATTGCATAGGTATAAATTTATCAAAATAGCACGATATGCATACCAAAGGTTTTCACAATAAAGTTACCCCAAGATTCACATTTGCCTTGTTGACAATGATGGGCTGGATGTCAATGGCTCAGGCCCAAGTGGCTCCTACGACAGGAGAAGCCCGTCTAGCCAGCCTTGAAGCCAAGATAAAAAAGGCAGCATCAAGCAGCTTGAAGGATATTGCCTTCAGAAACATCGGACCGACCGTGATGAGCGGAAGGATTGATGATATTGAGGTAAATCCGAACGATCCAACAGAATTTTATGTTGCTTATGCAACGGGGGGCTTATGGCATACCACCAACAATGGCCAAAGCTTCACACCCATTTTTGATAATGAGTTGGTGATTGGTATTGGAGACATTGCCGTCAACTGGAAAACAAGGACGATTTGGGTAGGAACTGGTGAAGTGAACAGCAGCCGTTCTTCTTACGCAGGCATTGGCATTTACAAAAGCAATGACAATGGCAAGACCTGGAATTACCTTGGTCTTCCTGAAACACAGCATATCGGTAAAATTTTGCTGCACCCCTCAAACCCTGATATTGCCTGGGTTGCAGCCCTGGGACACCTGTACAGCACAAACAAAGAAAGAGGTGTTTTCAAAACAACTGATGGCGGAAAATCATGGAAACAAACCCTGTTTGTGGATGAAACAACAGGAGCCGTTGAGATGGACATCAATCCCAAAAACCCCAATGAGATCTATGCCTCAACCTGGCACCGCATCAGAAAAGCATGGGATTTCACCGAGGGTGGGAAAACTTCCGGCATCTACAAAAGCAATGATGGAGGCAACAGCTGGAAACGCTTGACCAATGCAGGTTCTGGCTTCCCACAAGGGGATGGTATTGGAAGGATCGGCCTTGCCATCTTCCCACAAAATCCATCGGTTGTATATGCGGTTGTAGACAACTACAACCTGAGGCCAGATACTTCAAAGACTCCCAAATCCAATACAGGAGCGGGTCCTGCGGCCAACCAGATTTATGGTTGCGAAGTATACAAGAGCCTCGATGGTGGAAAACAATGGAAGAAGACCAATGAAAAGAACATTGAGATCTACAATACTTTCGGCTACTATTTTGGCAAGATCTTTGTATCTCCCACCAACCAAGATAAGATTGTCATTTTGGGAACCAGTGCCAACCTTTCTACAGATGGTGGAAAATCTTTCACCTCTATGGACAAGGGCAATACGCATGCAGACTGGCATGCGCTGTGGATCAATCCCAAAAGAGATGATCACATGGTTGCAGGAAACGATGGTGGATGCAACATCAGTTATGACGCTGGAAAGAACTGGTTCAAAGCCAACTCTCCTGCCGTAGGACAATTCTATGCCATCAATGTTGACAATGAAAAACCATACAATGTGTATGGAGGATTGCAGGACAATGGCTCCTGGTATGGAAAATCCACCAACAAGGAATCGATTGACTGGACAGATGAAGGACAATATGGATTCAAGAGAATGGGCGGTGGTGATGGAATGCAGGTACAGATTGATCCGCGTGATCACAATACCGTATACACCGGTTCACAGTTCGGCGCTTATATGCGCATCAACAAACAAAATCAGGGCCCTAAATTCCTGAGGCCTGTCCCCCAAAATTCAAAAGAAGAAAAGCCCCGGTTCAACTGGCAAACACCCATCCTCTTATCCAAACACAATCCTGATATTCTTTATATGGCTGGAAACAGCTTATTCAGGAGCATGAACAAGGGTGATGATTTTGAACGCATCAGCGGAGACCTTTCCAATGGAAAAAAAGCCGGTGATGTGCCCTTTGGTACGATGACAAGCATCAGTGAGTCCCCTCTTAAGTTTGGACTGCTCTATACAGGAACAGATGATGGGGTTGTCTCCCTCACAAAAGATGGTGGCAATACCTGGACTAAACTTTCAGGCCTCCCACAGGGTTTGTACATCAGCCGCGTCCTGGCCTCAAGCCACTTGCAGAGCCGTGTTTATGTGACCATGAACGGCTACCGGGATGATCACTATGCGGCCTATGTATATTGCAGTGATGACTATGGCAAGACCTGGAAGAAACTGGGCAACGATCTCCCCATGGAACCAGTGAATGTTATCCGTGAAGATCCAAAATCATCCAGCATACTTTACCTGGGTACAGATGGCGGTGCATACGCCAGCACTGATGGCGGTTCTTCTTTCATGCAATTCACCAACAACCTGCCCATCGCCATTCCTGTGCATGACATGGTGATTCAGGAAAGGGAGAATGAGATTGTTTTAGGAACCCATGGAAGGAGCCTTTATATAGGCAAGCTGGACCTGATACAGATAATGGTCATTAAAGAGTCTAAATAAGCCTTTTTAAAGCCCTTTCAGGTATTGTGCAGCAAGTGCATAACCTTCGAGGCCAAGCCCGCAAATCGTCCCCCTGGCCCTAGCAGAGACATGGGAGATTTTCCTGAATTCCTCACGGGCGTGCACATTGGAAATATGCACTTCAATCACTGGTGCAGGGATTGAAGCGATGGCGTCACCGATGGCTACGGAGGTATGTGTGTATCCGCCAGGATTAAGGATGATGCCATCTGCAGAAAATCCTGCTTTCTGGATGGCATCAATCAATTCACCTTCAATATTGGATTGGAAGTAATCAAACACCAGATCAGGATTGGAATGCTTAAGCTTCTCCAAATAGGATTCGAAGCCTTCAATCCCATAAATGCCAGGCTCTCGTTTGCCAAGCAAGTTCAGGTTGGGTCCATTGATGATGGTGATTTTTTTCATGCCTAGTTGTTGTTGATCAGGTTGATGAAATCATCAAAAAGATAACGGCTGTCATGTGGTCCAGGCGTGGCTTCCGGGTGGTACTGCACTGAAAAAGCAGGACGATCTTTGAGCCTTATTCCTTCGATGGAGTCATCATTCAGGTTGATATGGGTAACTTCGATTTGTTCCGCGTTTCTTACAGCATCTGCATCTACAGCAAAACCATGGTTCTGTGTTGTAATTTCACAAAGACCGGTCATCAAGTTCTTGACAGGATGATTCAATCCCCTGTGACCATGGTGCATCTTGAAGGTTTTGATGCCATTGGCCAAGGCCAGGAGCTGATGCCCAAGACAAATCCCAAAAACAGGCTTTTTCGTATCGAGAATCTTTTTAACAGTGTCTACTGCATAACCCATGGAGGATGGATCACCAGGACCATTTGA
The DNA here is from genome assembly GCA_903894575.1 of uncultured bacterium. Lineage (GTDB taxonomy): Bacteria > Bacteroidota > Bacteroidia > Chitinophagales > Chitinophagaceae > Pollutibacter. The sequence continues at coordinate 21,785 of CAITQQ010000082.1, read as the reverse complement.
AATAAAGAAACCATGGGGTTCAAAAGCAAGCAGTTCTTCAAAACTGGTCTTCGCAGGATGAACCCTGACATAAGCACCCCTATCGGCCATGCACTGAATGATGTTTCTTTTTACACCAAAATCAAGGACTGCAATGCGAATGCTGGCAGTCGGATCACCCACATGGTACACTTCGTTGGTAGAAACAACCGAAGCCAATTCCAATCCATCCATGGAAGGAACTTTTTTTAAGGCTTCTTTCAAAGCTTCAACATCTGTGCTCTCAGAGGATATGATGCAGTTCATGGCACCTTTTTCACGGATATGTGTTACCAAGGCCCTGGTATCAATGTCTTCAATGGCAACCACCTCCTGCTTGAGAAGGTAATTCTGCAAAGAATCATCTGCCATCAGCCTGCTGTATTTCTCCTCAAGGTTTCTACCGATCAGTGCCTTGATTTTCACTGTGTCGCTTTCCACATCACCGGCCTTTACGCCATAGTTTCCGGTATGCACATTGTTCATGATCAGCACCTGCCCGTAATAACTAGGGTCTGTAAATACTTCCTGATAACCGGTCATTCCGGTGTTGAAACAAAGTTCACCAGAAGCAGTTCCGATTTTACCAAATGAACGGCCATGAAAAACCATTCCATCTTCCAGAATAAGCAGGGCAGGGACTGAATTCATTTCTTGTGTTGGCATGAGGGGAATTTGGATGCAAAATAAAAAAGGCAGGACCAAAAGACCTGCCTTTAAAAGAAATTATTTATCAACATTTTTCTTATTCAGATGCAGTTGATTCTTCGGAAGTAGCTTGTGCTTCTTCAGCAGCAGGGGCTTCAGCAGCAGGAGCTTCAGCAGCAGGAGCTTCTTCAGTTGCAGCGGCTTTTTTCTTGGCACCACCACTTCTTCTGGTTTTCTTTGCTGGTTCTGCAGCTGCAGCTACACCTTTTCCGTAGATTTCGTTGTAATCAACCAACTCAATCATTGCCCTTTCAGCATTGTCACCCAAACGGATGCCAAGTTTGATGATCCTGGTGTAACCACCTGGACGAGCAGCAACTTTCGGACCGATTTCAGTAAACAATTCTTTTACTGCAGTCTTGTCTTGCAAATATGAAAATACAATACGGTGATTGTGCATGATCTGCTCTTTGCTTTCCACCTTTTTGGTCTTGGTGATCAAAGGCTCGATGTACGTACGCAATGCTTTTGCCTTCGCGTGTGTTGTTACAATACGCTTGTGCATGATCAGCTGGCTCGCCATGTTGGACATGAGGGCCTCGCGGTGGGCCTTTTTACGGCCTAGATTGTTGATTTTGTCTCCGTGACGCATGACTGTTGAGTTTAAAGCTGTACCGTGTCAGGAATTACAGCCTGATAAAAAATAGGTTTCCCTTATTAAAATTCGTCGATATCGATACCCAGTTTGGCAAGATCCATTCCGAAATGAAGTCCTCTTTCCTGAAGCACCTGCTCGATTTCAGACAATGATTTTTGTCCGAAATTCCTGAACTTCATGAGGTCTTCCTGCTCGTACTGTACCAGCTGGCTAAGACTGTTGATCTTGGCAGCTTTCAAACAGTTGAAAGCACGTACAGAAAGGTCGAGGTCTTCCAAAGGTGTTTTGAGCACTTTCCTCAATTGAAGAGTCTGCTCGTCTACCAGGTCCTCTTTCTTTTCTTCCTTGTTATCGAAAGTGATGTTCTCGTCGGTGATGATCATCAGGTGCTGGATCAAAATCCTTGAAGCCTGCTTTACAGCCTCTTCAGGATGGATTGTTCCATCAGTAACCACATCAAGCAACAATTTTTCGAAATCAGTACGCTGCTCAACACGGGTGTTTTCGATGGCATACTTTACATTCTTGATGGGCGTGTGAATAGAGTCAATTGGAATAAATCCAAATGGAGCCTCTTTCTGCCTGTTGTCTTCGGAAGGAACATATCCTCTGCCCTTGGAGATATGCAACTCAATATTGAGTTTTGCAGAAGGATCCATGGTGCAGATGAGCAACTCAGGATTCATTACCTGGAAGGTTCCAGTCACTTCGTCGATCATGCCTGCAGTGAAATCAGATTTTCCTTTGATGGAAAGGGTCAGTTTCTCAGTCTGAACATCATGGTCGAGGATCTTTTTGAACCTGATTTGCTTCAGGTTCAAAATTATTTCGGTAACGTCTTCTACAACACCTTTCAATGTTGCGAATTCGTGATCAGCACCTTCAATAACGATACCAGTAATGGCATAACCTTCGAGTGAATTCAAAAGAACCCTGCGAAGTGCGTTACCAATGGTAACACCATATCCTGGTTCAAGCGGACGGAATTCGAATTGTGCTTCGAAGTCGGTTGCTTTCTGGAGGACGATTTTGTCCGGCTGCTGGAAATTTAAAATGGCCATATTTAAATTCCTTTTACTTGTTATATCCCGATAGTATCGGGAAAACGGGTGATATGAAAACCGGATGCCATGAGGCATCAGGCAGATTACTTAGAATACAATTCAACGATCAACTGCTCCCTGATGTTCTCAGGTACGTTCTCCCTCACAGGGAATGCGATGAAAGTTCCAGACATTTGAGCCTCACTGAAGTCAACCCATCCAATTTTTGGATTTCTTGGTCTCATCAGGGACTTGATGCTTTCGCTTTCCTTGCTCTTATCAGCAATGGTGATTACATCACCTGGCTTCAACTGATATGAAGGAATGTTAACCACCACATCATTCACCATCACGTGCTTGTGTGAAACAAGCTGACGTGCAGCTGGACGGGATGGAGAAATACCCATGCGGTAAACAGTATTGTCGAGGCGAGACTCCAACAAGATGATCAGGTTTTCACCAGTTACACCCTTGATACGAGCTGCTTCTTCAAATGTCTTGCGGAACTGGCGCTCCAACAATCCATAGGTATACTTTGCTTTTTGTTTTTCCTTCAACTGGATGGAATACTCACTTGGCGCCTTGCGCTTGCGTGATGCTCCGTGCTGACCAGGAGGAACACTGTTTTTGTCGAGATACTTGCCATTTCCGAGGATCGGCTCACCGAACTTCCTGCAGATTTTTGTTTTGGGACCTGTGTAACGTGCCATTGTAATGTGTTTTGATTTTTTAAGAAATGACAGGGGATTATTAAAAAATCATAAAACTGAATCTCCTGCCCTGTTATAAATAATTATTATACGCGACGCTTCTTTGGAGGACGGCAACCATTGTGTGGAAGCGGAGTAATGTCTTTGATCATTACAACCTCGATACCGGAATTGGCCAGTGCACGAATGGCACCTTCCCTACCTGCACCTGGTCCTTTTACATAAACATCAACCCTCTTCAAGCCTGCCTCAAGTGCAACACGTGAAGCATCCTGTGCGGCCATTTGGGCTGCATATGGAGTATTTTTCTTGGAACCCCTGAAGCCCATTTTACCAGCGCTGCTCCAGGAAATTACCTGTCCTGACTTGTTGGTCAAACTGATGATAAGGTTGTTGAACGTGGCGTTGATGTGGGCATCCCCGAAACTATCAACTTTTACCACTCTTTTCTTAGCCGCCGCTTTGGCGCTGTTTTGTTGTGCTTTTGCCATAATTTTTTTAAACTAGGTACTCAAAAATAATAAGTCTTTTCAGACCCTGTTCAACCCTCGATTGCACCCGATTTCCGGCGATGAACAGCAGATAATGGTGCAGTATATAATGAGAGAAAAGCGGCATAGCCACTTTTCAGTTTCATTTATTTCTTGGCGGCCTTTTTCTTGCCAGCAACCGTCTTCCTCTTACCCTTTCTGGTACGGGCATTGGTTTTGGTACGCTGACCCCTTACAGGAAGTCCTTTACGGTGACGAAGACCACGGTAACAAGCGATATCAAGCAAACGCTTGATAGACATTTGTGTTTCAGAACGCAGTTGACCTTCAACCTTGAACTCATTGGTGATGATGGTCCTGATCGCATTCAGTTCATCGTCATCCCACTGGTTTACTTTTTTATTTACGTCAATTCCTGCCTTTCCTAAAATGTACTGGGCAGTTGACACTCCGATACCATAGATGTAAGTGAGACCGATTTCTCCCCTTTTGTTCTTTGGCAAATCAATACCTGCGATACGGGCCATAGATGTTTATTGTATTTGTTCGATTGAATGATTGAGTAAAGATTAACCCTGGCGTTGTTTGTAACGAGGGTTTTTCTTGTTGATCACATAGAGTTTACCTTTCCTGCGGACAATCTTGCAATCCGCACTGCGCTTCTTGATGGATGCTCTTACTTTCATATCTCTGGTTTGGGCTCCTTGGAGCGGGTTTTATTTATACCTGAAAATGATTCTACCCCTTGTCAAGTCATATGGACTCATCTCAACACCAACCCTGTCACCGGGAAGAATACGGATGTAGTGCATCCTCATCTTACCTGAAATGGTTGCCAATATTTCATGCCCATTTTCTAACTTCACCTTGAACATAGCATTGCTTAGCGCCTCTATGATGTTACCGTCCTGTTTAATGAGTGCTTGTTTTGCCATGGTTTTTGGGAGCGCAAAGATAAGATAATCAATGGAATTAGTAAAAAAACTTTAAGATATTTTAACGAAACGTCAAATTCCCTGGTTTATCCCTGTTTTGCCGACTGGAAACAAAAATAAGAATAAATTACAACTATCTGATATTCAATGATATGAAAAAAATTGTGCTCCTTTCTGACACACATGGCTTTATGGATGAACGATTCCTTACCCACTTCAATGGAGCAGATGAAATCTGGCATGCCGGAGACATAGGCGACCGGGAAATACTTGGGCAATTGTCTGCCTACGCCCCTGTAAAAGCTGTTTATGGGAATATTGATGGTCATCCGCTGAGGCATGAACTTCCGGAATGGATGGAGTGGGAAACAGAACAGGTCAAAGTGCTGATGACCCATATTGGAGGAAGGCCTCCTAAATTTGTTGGTGAAGTAAAAGAAAAGATTGCGGCTTCAAAACCAACCATTTTCGTCTGCGGACATTCCCATATCCTGCTGGTGCAGTTTTATGCCGGATTGAACTGCCTTCACCTAAATCCTGGCGCTGCAGGAAGATCTGGATGGCACAAGGTACAAACCCTGCTCAAGTTTTGCATTGAAGGAAATGACATCAAGCAAATGGAGGTTGTTGAGCTGAAACGATTGCCTTCTAAATGAAGTATCATTACATGCCAGGGAACCAAGGCCTGCCGATTTCCCTGAATGGCCAAGGTACAGCAACCAAAATCAACAGCAGGGCCAAAATGAAATATCGGAAAGCCTTTTTGTATTTTTCCTCGTCGGATACATTTTTCTTGGCCATGCCATGCCCAAGGGTAATCAATACAATGGCCAAAATCATTGAAACAGGATGCTCTACCTGAAAAAACCTTGTTCCGGAATTTTTCATCACATCAGAAAATGACTGATTTCCACTGGTAAAAATTCCCATGCGGCCAATGGTCCATTGGTAAAGCCCCAACAACAAAGTAATGTGTCCGGCAATCATGGTCATCAACCAGATTTTTTTGTCTCCTGCTGCGAATGATTTCTGCCCTTTCCACCCAGCGAAGCTTTTGTAAATGGAGACCAAAAGAAGAACGAGGATGATCCAGCGCAAAAGGTTGTGTAGATGAAGGAGACCGGTTTCCATGATTGTTGTTTTTGTGCCTTTCAAAAGTAATGGAAGCATTCCAATAAATTGAAATCGAACTAAAAAAAAATCATCAGCCATTCTGTTTAACTTGCAGCATGGCTGCATTACAATTCGCATTGGAGAAAAAGGATCCTTCCTCCCAGGCAAGGGCTGGAACCATCACTACTGACCATGGCATCATCCAAACACCCATTTTCATGCCGGTGGGAACGGCTGGCACCGTCAAGGCTGTTTCACAACAACAGCTGAAAACGGATGTGCAAGCCCAGATCATCCTTGGCAATACTTATCACCTTTATCTGCGCCCTGGATTGGATGTATTGCAATCAGCAGGTGGACTGCACCAGTTCAATGGATGGGACCGGCCGATACTCACTGACAGTGGAGGCTATCAGGTATTTTCCCTGGCAGCCAACAGAAAAATCAGTGAAGAGGGTGTTGTTTTCCAAAGCCATATCGATGGTTCGAAGCATTTGTTCAGCCCGGAAAAAGCCATTGACATTCAGCGGGTCATTGGTGGAGACATCATCATGGCTTTTGATGAATGCCCTCCCTACCCCAGTGAATACAAATATGTCAAAAACTCAATGGAGCTGACCCATCGGTGGCTGGACAGGTGTTTTGCGCACATGAACAATACCGATCCCTTGTATGGGCATACCCAGAACCTTTTCCCTATTGTGCAGGGCGGAACAGAAAAAGACCTGAGAAAAGCCTCCTGCGAGTTCATTGCCTCAAAGGATGCAGTGGGCAACGCAATTGGAGGCCTCAGTGTGGGTGAGCCCACAGAACTGATTTATGAATACTGTGGATGGTCTTGCGAGCACCTTCCGGAAAACAAACCCCGCTATCTAATGGGCGTAGGCACGCCAGCAGATTTGCTGGAATGCATTGCGTTGGGCGTCGACATGTTTGATTGTGTGATGCCCACAAGAAATGGAAGAAATGCCATGCTTTTTACCACAGAGGGCATCATCAACATAGACAACAAGAAATGGGAAATGGACCATTCGGTCATTGATCCGGGCCTGGAGAATGAAACATCCAGATACTATTCAAAGGCTTACCTGCGCCACCTGATTAAAAGCAAGGAAATCTTGGGACTTACCATTGCCAGCATCCAAAACCTGGCTTTCTATCTTTGGCTGGTCACCCAGGCGAGGGAACAGATCATGACAGGAAACTTTTCCTCATGGAAAAAAGATATCCTGCCAGTAATCACCAGAAGATTGTAAAGCTTTTTTTTGACTACTTTAGTATAGCTATCGCTAGAAAAAAACCTCAACATGAAACAGAAACACCTACTTTCCATATTATTTTTTCTCGTTGTAAATTTCAGCATGGCCCAGGAAAAACCACTTTTTGAAAAACAGCTTTTTATAGTTGGTGAAGACACCTTGCCTTGCAGAATACTGACACCAGTCAATTTCAAAATGGGAAAAAAATATCCCCTGGTTATTTTTCTGCATGGATCCGGAGAAAGAGGAAATGACAATGAAGCACAGCTTAAGTGGGGAGGCGATCTTTTTTTGGATTCCGCCAACAGGATCAATTTTCCGGCGATTGTAGTTTTTCCCCAGTGCCCCAAAAACGACAAATGGGGCGAGTACAACAAAAACAACCTGAAAGACAGCACTGGCTATGATTTCAGCACAGATGCTCCCATGCGCAAACCCTTGAAATTAGTAAGTGATTTTATCGATACCCTGATCAGCGCCGGCCAGGTCGACTTGAAACGCATATACATAGGAGGACTGTCTATGGGTGGATTTGGCACTTATGAATTACTTTGGAGAAGACCAGGTTTTTTTGCAGCAGCAATCCCTATCTGTGGGGCAGGCAATCCCGAGAAATCATCCACTTACAAAACAAACTTCCCCATGTGGATTTTTCATGGCGAAAAAGATCCGGTGATTCCTGTCGCCAATTCAAGGCTCATGTATCAAACAATGAAAAAAACAAACAGCAAGGTGCGTTATACTGAATACCCCGGAGTTGGACACAACAGTTGGGTGAATGCCTTTGCTGAACCGGCCCTTCTGCCATGGCTTTTTGAACAAAAATTGACTGCCAAAAATAAATAAGCAAGCAAAATATCCTGCAAAAAAGATCAAAGGACTACGCTGCATCCTACCTGAAGATTTCGCGCCGCAGCTGCATTATAATACCTGCCGCCAAATGCATTGATGTCATTACCAAGGCTATAAACGGCATCACCCACATTATCAACCAGCACAAAGAATTCAGCCTGTTTTTTTGCTACAGCTCCCTTCCAGCCAAACTTTCCTTGCCAAAGACGATAGGCTTGTGCATAGAAAGTATTGGCATCGTTGAGTGGAATTTTTCCGGCATAATTCAAATTGATGTTGCAAAAATAGTGTTGAAAAAAAGAAGATTGTACTGAGAAATTATACACTTCTTGGGGAACACCGGTCATTTTTTTTCCTGCATGGCTGATGTTGGCAACAGTGTAGTCACCAAACCTGAAATCATTGATGGTAAGAGCGTGGGTCATTTTCAACAATTGTAAAAATTTCCCTTGGGGTTTATTGAGCAACAGCCATGACAATTCCGTTTCAATCCCTTTCTGCATGGCTGTTCCTGCGTTCACAAAATATTCCGCACCGGCTGCGTTTACCTGTCTTACAATGGCATCTTTCAAATCAAATTGAAAGACTGTGGCGCTGAAAAATATACGTCCCTGATCTGCAGACAACTTCATCCCCAGTTCTTTGTTCAAGCCATACTCTGCCTGTAGTCCAGCATAAATCCCACCAGCTGAAGGACGGATTTCTGCGAGGGTGGGTGATGAATATCCTTTGGATAGCTGACCATAGAATGCAATGGCTTTGGAAGGATGAAGGGTCAATGCAAACCTTGGTAAAACCTGAGCATCAAATGCAATGTTTTTCTTTCCAGAGGCGGGTAATCCAACGGTCCTTTCAATGGAATAATTGAAACTGTTGACACTAATGCCTGCCTGCACCTGGAGGAAAGCAAGTGGATGAACACTGAGCTGCGAAAAAAGGAATTGCTGTCTTGCAACAACCATATCCCTGACCATTTTCCCGTCGGATACTCCTTTGTTGTTGCCGCTGCTGTCAATGGTATAATCACCCCGTTGTACCTCTACCCCATTGACCCATTGAATAGGAAACGGCAGCTTTTTTTCATATACAAACTTTGAACGGATGCCGAGGTTGGCCTCTTTTCTTTTTTCAAAATTCGTGATAAATGGATTTTTAAATCCGGTGATGGATGTTGAAAATGAAGTAACCGTTTTCCAGTGATCAGAAAGTATAAAACTGTTGGAGATTCCCAGCATGGCTGTCTTGTTAAAAATACCTGCACGCTGATCACGTGCTGATGGAATGGTGCTGGTGGCGGGCCTTGATTGGCGTGGATTGGCATTGAACTGAACCAGGTTAAGCCCTCCCGGGGTTTGGTAAGACAGGTCTGCCAACAACAATAAGAGATCAGTTGTCACTTTATCAGTTCCCTTGATCTTGAGGCCCAATTGAAGGTTATCCTTTCGCATGCGGCTCTGGTCTCTGAATCCATCAGATTGGGCATGGCCTTGCAAGGCATGGATGGAGTAAGCCCCTTGTTTCAGTTGATATTGTACCGATTCATTAAAGGTTCCATAACGTCCGGCAGATGCCTTGATGTTGAACATACTGGTATCTTGCTGATCTTGACCAGACAAACTGGCTCCTGACAGCAGCAGCGCGCCTCCAGTTCCAGCGCCGTAAATGCTGCCTGCCGGACCTTTGATGACTTCTGCTCCGCCAATGCTGTTCACATCCAGCAGGTTGAGGTACGCGTTGCCCCCTGCATCTGTAAAGAGCATATCGTCCATGTATACTTTTACGTTCCGAACCCCAAATGGAGACCTGAGCAAACTACCCCGGATAGATAGCCTATAGCTCCCCGGCGACCGCTCTTCCATTCGTACACCAGCCACCGCATTGAATGCAGGCAAAATGCTGTAGGATGAAATTTGCTGCAATTCAGTCTTGCTGATGGTAGAAATCGATGCAGGCACTTGTATACGCTTTGCATTTGACTCATATCCCTTGATCAGAATGGATTCCATTGATGCAACTGAATCTTTTTTCTCCTGTCCAAGAGACTGAAAAACGAAAAGAATGAAAGCAAAAAAAAGCATGCGAATTTTCATCTTTGTTCATTTGAAATGGTCAAAAAAAAACCCGGTATAACCGGGTTTTTCTATCAAAATAATCAGCTTATTTGTTCATGTACATCACTTCCTTCACCAACTTCACAGTGCGGCTGACATCTGGAAGATAGGCTGCTACCAGATTGGGCGCATAGTGCATGGGAGCATCAGCTGCAGTGATCCTCCTGATGGGAGCATCAAGATAATCAAACCCTTCTTTTTGAATCCTGTAGGTAATCTCAGAAGAGATGGATGCATATGGCCATTGTTCTTCAACGATCACAAGCCTGTTGGTCTTTTTGACACTTTCCAGGATAGTGTACCAATCCAATGGTCGGATGGTCCTGAGGTCAATGACTTCAGCACTGATGCCTTCTTTTTCCAGCTCCTCTGCAGCACCCAGGGCAACCTTCATCATTTTATTGAATGACACGATGGTTACATCCCTACCCGGTCTTTTGATGTCTGCCTTGCCTATCGGAATCAGGTATTCTTCTTCAGGAACTTCTCCTTTATCGCCATACATCACCTCACTTTCCATGAAGATTACCGGATCATCATCGCGAATAGCACTTTTGAGAAGGCCTTTTGCATCGTATGGGTTAGAAACTGAAATCACCTTGAGTCCTGGAATGTTGGCATAGAGGCTCTCAAATGCAGTAGAGTGCTGTGCACCCAACTGACCAGCGGAACCATTGGCACCCCTGAAAACGATGGGACAACCCACCTGCCCGCCACTCATGGCCAGCATTTTGGATGCAGTATTCAGTATCTGGTCCAGCGGCAGTACGGCAAAGTTCCAGGTCATGTACTCAACAATTGGCCTGAGGCCATTTTGAGCAGCACCCACTGCAATGGCAGTAAAACCAAGCTCTGCAATAGGTGTATCAATGATTCTTTTAGGACCGAACTCGTCGAGCATACCCTGGCTCACCTTGTAGGCTCCATTGTATTCAGCAACTTCTTCTCCCATCAGAAACACCCTATCGTCTCTTCTCATTTCTTCCTGCATCGCCTCTCTGAGGGCTTCGCGAAAAGCAATAATCCTTCCCATAAAAACTATTTAAAAGTGATGCAAAAGTATTGCATGAAGGGGATTCCAACAAAAGTTGTTTGGGCCCTCCCAAGACACCCCAAAAACAAAAAACCCCGCACTTGCGGGGTTTATATGTTTAGGCGTTACTTCTGCTTTAGTTTGGTTTCATGGTCAGGACGCCTTGGCTATAACGTAGGATTGGATTTAGGCTTTTTTAGGTATTGGATTGGGCTGAAATTTCAGGATATTGGATCTTGGTTTTTTATGGATTTAGGTTGGAATTTGTCTTGCTTTCGGTTTGTTTGTGACGCCCCTGCCGCGTTGACGATGTAAAAATAGGATGCCCCATTGGCACTTGAAAGCTTTTTACATTAGAAGTTGAAAGATTACGTATTTCCGCGTACAACAATTGCTGAAGGGTACTTAAACTCCGTAAAAAATCAGTCGGTGTAGAGTATTGTGGCTGAAAATGGCTTGAGGATAACTGTTCCTTTTGCCCCTTTCCCCAAAGGCATTACCCGGTTGTTCGTGATGAAAACTTTTTGCATGGTATTCCCCAGGTCGAAAGACTGTTGCTCCATTGATCCATTGTAAATGACCCTGATTTTTTTCCAGCTATCGCCTGCTGCGGCGCCATTGATTTGGAAAGAAACAACCTGGGGCAGGTTTGTTTGATCAAAATTAATCAGTTCAGCGATTTCTTTCTGTGTAGTCAACCGGAAGGCAGGATGAGATTTCCGCATGTTGACCAGGGACTGCACATATTGAAAAACATCTGCATGCTCGGCTTTGTTCTTCCATTGTATGGCATTGACACTGTCCCCTGTGTTGAAGGAATTTTCAACCCCTTTTTTGGACCGGAGAAACTCTGTTCCCGCATGCAAAAAAGATATGCCCTGAGCAGTCATCACAATAGACAAGGACAGTTTGTGCATTTCCTTTCTCAGCAACAGCTCATCCCTTTTGTTCGAAATCGCCAGCTTGTCCCACAATACATGATTGTCATGGCACTCGCAATAACTCACCACCTGAGATGGGTCATTGGCATAAGGCCCTTTTGAATAATTCACTTTTGAATAATCCACCTGTGGATGCCGACAGGCAGCAGTTACCCCGAACTTGATGCTTTCCTCCATCCCCTTCTTTCCTGATGCAAACCCCTTGTCTTCATGTTCAAAAACACTGCCCTTGATGCCATCCCTCAGGTCGTCACTGAAAACAGCGATTCTATCCAGCTGGTAGGCATTTTTTTTCAAGGCCCTCAAGGAATCAGGAATGGGTGAGCTGCCTGCTGTCCAACCCTCGCCGTACAACAGAATATCGGGTTTTAACTTGTGCAAGGTTGCCGAAATCTGGTTCATCGTTTCTATATCATGGATACCCATAAGGTCGAATCGAAAGCCATCTACATGAAACTCTTTCACCCAGTATGCCAACGATTCAAGCATGAACTTTCTCATCATCGGGCGTTCACTGGCTGTCTCATTTCCACAGGCTGATGCATTGGAAAATGAACCATCCTCTTTCTGTCGGTAATAATATCCTGGAACGAGTTGATTGAAATAAGAATTCTCCGTCAGCATGGTATGATTATAGACTACATCCATGACGACCCGAAGGCCTTTGTTGTGCATGGCCTGAACCATTTGTTTGAATTCTTTGATCCTTGTCTTGCCATCTGCGGGATTGCTTGCATAAGACCCTTCCGGCGTATTGTAATTGAGTGGATCATAGCCCCAGTTGTATTGCATGCTGTCTGGCCTGGTCTCATCTACACTGAAAAAATCATATGATGGCAACAGATGGATATGGGTAACTCCCAATTCCTTGAGATGATCAAGACCCGTTTTCACCCCTGAAGAGTGTACAGATCCAGATTCTGCCAATCCAAGAAACTTGCCCTTGGCTTTGATGCCGGATTGAGGATCAATGCTGGCATCCCTTACATGCAATTCATAGATGATGGCATCGACTGGTAATCCGCCAATGCCGGGCTTCAATCCTTTTCTGCTGCTGAATATGGGTGATGTATCCTTGGTCCAATCCTGGGGGTTTGTTTCATTCATGTCTACCACCACGGCGCGCTTGCCATTGGTGCCCACGGCCTTTGCATAGGGATCCGGGACTTCATGCAACCAACGGCCTTGTGTATAAATCCTGAAAGCATAATAACTGCCTTTTTTATTTCCCATTACGGTTTTAACCCAGGTACCATTCTCTGCCTTTTCCATGTTCAAGGCTTCCCGGTGCTCATTGCCGAGAGATGAGGAATAAAAAACCAGCTCAACTTTTTCTGCAGTAGGACTCCAAATGCGAAAGCTAGATGAAGCAGCGGAATACTTCAACCCAAGATCAGTTCCTGCATAAGCCGGATAATGCTCAGTATTGAAGAACTGGCTGAAGCCAAACATTCCTTGTATCATCAGCAAAAAAATGAGGATTGATTTTCTTGATGTTGTCATGAATTAACGTATTATGATCAATGTGTTTCCGGGGCAAGTGACCAATGTTCCGGAGAACGCCAAAGACCCGACAATAGAAGCTCACGCATAAAGAAAAACTCCTTGGGAAGTCTGTCGTACATTCTTGAAAAAAGCTCCTCATGTGCCAGCACTTCTGTTTTCCAGGCCTCCCTGTCCACCTCCATCACGGCATCATATTGCTCTGGAGTAAATGACAGGGTTCCCCAATCGATGTCTTCATATTTGGGAACCCAGCCAATAGGACTTTCGATGGAAACCACCTCTCCGTATACCCTCTCCACAACCCATTTCAACATGCGCATATTTTCTCCAAATCCAGGCCAGGTAAAGTTTCCGTCCTTGTCTTTCCTGAACCAGTTTACCCCAAATATCCGGGGCGGGTTGGGAATATTGCGACCCAGTTGCAACCAATGGTTGAAATAATCTGCCATATGATAACCACAGAATGGAAGCATGGCAAACGGATCCCTTCTTACCTTTCCGATTTCTCCAAAAGCTGCGGCAGTGGTTTCTGAGCCCATGGTTGCCGCGAGATAAACACCGAAGTTCCAGTTGAATGCCTGGTAAAGCAAAGGGATGGTTGTACTTCTTCTTCCACCAAATATGAAAGCACTGATGGGAACACCTGCAGGATTCTCCCATTCAGCATCGATGCTGGGACACTGATGAGCGGGTGCAGTAAACCTGGCATTGGCATGCGCAACCGGTTTTCCTGATGCCGGATCATGCAATTCCCCTCTCCAGTTGTATACGACCTTGGGCGCTTCTTTGGTTAGGCCTTCCCACCAGACATCGCCTTCGGGAGTGACACCAACATTGGTAAAAATACTGTTGCTGGACAAGGCCTTGATGGCATTGGGATTGGTCTTGGCATTGGTGCCAGGGGCTACCCCAAAATATCCGTATTCGGGATTGATGGCGTAAAGTTTACCATCTTTTCCTGGTTTGATCCAGGCTATGTCATCCCCTACTGTCGTTACTTTCCAGCCCTTCATGTCTTCTGGCGGAATCAGCATGGCAAAATTCGTCTTTCCACAGGCACTGGGGAATGCTGCGCCCAAATAGGTTTTTCGCCCTTGGGGATCCTCCACTCCAAGAATGAGCATATGTTCAGCCAACCATCCCTCTTCCTTGGCCATCACAGAAGCTATGCGCAGTGCAAAACATTTCTTGCCAAGGAGGGCGTTACCACCATATCCTGAGCCATAGGACGCAATGGCCCTGTCTTCAGGATAGTGCACAATGTATTTTGTAGTGGGGTTACAGGGCCATGGAACATCTGCCTGACCAGGCTCCAGGGGAGCACCCAGTGAATGAAGGCATTTGATGAATTCTCCATCTGTGCCCAACAGTTCAAGTACCTTGTCCCCGACACGGGTCATGATGTGCATGTTCACTACAACATAGGCTGAATCAGTAATTTCAACACCGATTTTAGAAAGCGGCGATCCCAGAGGCCCCATGCAGAAAGGTATCACGTACATGGTTCGACCTTTCATCGAGCCGGAAAAAACCCCTTTCATCTTCAATTTCATTTCCTTTGGGTCGACCCAGTTGTTGGTGGGCCCGGCATCCTCTTTTCTCCTGCTGCAAATGAAGGTTTTGTCTTCCACCCTGGCCACATCACTTGGGTCAGAATTACAGGCAAAACTGTTTGGCCAGCGTTCCTCGTTCAGCTTTGTAAAGGTTTTATTGTCTACCAGGAGTTGGCACAATTCATCATACTCCGCTTTCGAACCATTGCACCAGTGTATGTCTTCTGGAGTGCAAACTGCTGCCATTTCTTGGACAAATTGAATCAGCTCAGCATGTTGTAAAAATTCAGGGTGTTTTGTCGTCATAGTGTTGAAATAAAGATGGACAAAGTTAGTTATTTCCGTATGATAGAGGAATGATGAGGATCTGTAATCAGAGAAATCGATAAATCCGCAAAAATCATTAACTTCCAATTTGAAACGACGCTTGTACAATGATGATGTCAACACAAATCAAAAAAGCCGCAAAAAACAGGTTTTTGGCGGTATCTGCGGGCCTGCTCTTGATGGGCCTTACCCTATATTTCCTGAACTCCGGAAAGGAGGAAGAAGGAGCTGTCCCTGATGTTGTGGATTTCAATTTCCACGTAAGGCCAATCCTATCAGACCGTTGCTTCAAGTGCCATGGTCCGGATGCCAACAAAAGACAGGCCAACCTTCGGTTGGATACAGAAGAAGGTGCTTATGCCGCGCTGAAAGAAGATCCTTCAAAACATGTGATCGTTCCCGGAGACCCCATGCAATCTGCATTGTATGCCAGGTTGATTACTACTGACACTGCTGAAGTAATGCCTCCTCCATCCTCTAATCTCAGTCTGACCAAAAATGAAATTGAGATCATTAAAAAATGGATTGCCCAGGGAGCCAAATACAAAAAACACTGGTCTTTCATCGCACCTGTCAGGCCAAAGGTTCCTGAGGCTGACGAGGACCTCAACCCAAGAAACCCCATCGACCATTTTATTTTTACATCGATGGAAAAAGCAGGTTTGGAGCCCAATGCTGAAGCCTCCAAAGAAGCACTGCTGAAAAGGGTTTCCATGGACATTACCGGGCTTCCCCCTACCATAGAACAGCAAGAGCGTTTTGTGGCAGACAAGTCTCCCAATGCCTATGAAAAAATTGTAGATGAATTGTTGGCCAGCAAGCACTATGGCGAAAAAATGGCCATCCAATGGATGGACCTTGCCCGTTATGCCGACAGCCATGGGTATCAGGATGATGGGTACCGCACCATGTGGCCCTGGAGAGACTGGGTCATTCATGCATTCAACAGCAATTATCCTTATTCTAAATTTCTTACATGGCAATTGGCCGGGGACCTGCTTCCTAATCCATCTAAAGAGCAATTGCTGGCCACTGGCTTCAACAGAAACCACAAGATTACCCAGGAAGGTGGTGTGATTGATGAAGAGTACAGGATAGAATATGTCACCGACAGAACCAATACCGTTGGCAAGGCATTCATGGCCATCACATTGGAGTGTGCCAAATGCCATGACCACAAATATGATCCTGTCTCACAAAAAGACTACTATAGCATGTTTGCGTTTTTTGATAAGGTTCCTGAAAAAGGACTTGTCGGCACCATCGATGCCTCTTTTGCTGATCCTCCCAACATGAAAATCAGCACGGCGGATGTTTCCTCCATCCTGAGCTTTATTAACAAGAAAGATACGATGGATGTTTCAGTGATGGTCATGAAAGACAGTGTTGGCATCAGGGAAACGCAATTGCTCAGAAGAGGGGTTTATGACCAAAAAGCGGATACTGTTCAGATGGCCACTCCGGCTTCCATCCTTACTTACAACCCCAGAAAATATGAACAAAATAGGCTTGGCCTGGCAAAATGGATGATTGATCCGCAGAACCCATTGACTGCAAGGGTTTATGTGAACAGGATCTGGCATGAACTCTTTGGACGTGGGCTGGTAAAGACTTCTGGAGATTTTGGCATGCAGGGAGAATTGCCCTCACATCCTGAATTGTTAGACTGGCTGTCTGTTGAGTTCAGGGAATCCGGATGGGATATCAAAAAACTTATTCGTCTGATTGTAACTTCTTCAACATATAGACAATCTGCCCAAAGATCATCAGACAAATTGCAAAAAGATCCTGACAACAAATACCTCAGCTTCTTCCCGAGACTCAGGCTCAGTGCTGAATTGCAACGCGATTTGTTGCTTACTGCATCTGGTATTCTCAACCCTGAAATTGGCGGACCCAGTGTGAAGCCTTACCAACCCAAGGGCGTATGGGAAGCCACTACTTCCGGAAGAGGGGAACTGGCCAAATACATCCAGGACAAGGGCGACAAACTCTACAGAAGAGGTTTGTACAATTTCATCAAAAGAACTGCCCCTCCCCCTGCGTTGCTGATCATGGATGCAAGCACAAGGGATCAATGTGAAGTCACAAGATCTAGAACCAATACTCCCCTGCAGGCACTGGTATTGATGAATGATCCGCAGTTGCTGGAAGCTGCCAGGGTACTGGCACAGCGCACATCAAATCTTGCCCTGACAGAAGATCAGAAACTGGACAGGGTATTCAGGCTTGTGCTTTGCAGAAAAGCCACAGAGAATGAAATGAAAATGCTCAAAGGATATTACCTGCAGGAAAAAAACAAATTCATCCAGCACAAAGACCAGGCTGAAGGTTTCTTAAAAGCAGGAGAATTTGAGCAAATCAAAACGAAAAACATTGCTGAAACAGCTGCACTGATGCAGGTAAATCAGATGATTTTTAATTTGGATGAAACCACTGTAAAATAAGATCATGGAAAATCAGGAAAAACAATTCAGGCTGAACGTTACCAGAAGACATTTTCTGACCAAGGCCGGGCTGGGATTTGGAAGCGCTGCACTGGGATCAATGTTGTTCAAGGACCAATTGTTTGGTGCCGATACGCAGTCATCTCTTCCACTGGGGCTGGCACAGTATGCACCAAAGGCCAAACGGATCATTTATCTTTTCCAGAATGGTGCTCCCTCCCAATTGGAGACCTTCGACTACAAACCCTTGCTCAACAAGATGCATGGCGAAGAGTTGCCTGCCTCGATTCGCATGGGCCAAAGGCTTACAGGCATGACTGCCAACCAGGAAAAATTCCCCCTCGTTGGATCAAGTTTTGGATTCTCCCAACACGGTCAATCTGGTGCATGGATCTCTGAACTTTTTCCCAATATCGCTTCCATTGCTGATGACATCTGCATCGTCAAAACGATGAATACCGAAGCCATCAACCATGACCCGGCCCTAACATTTTTCCAAACGGGGGCACAACAGGGCAACAGACCCAGCATGGGCGCCTGGATGAGCTATGGTCTGGGAAGTGAAAATTCCAACCTGCCTTCATATACGGTGCTGCTTTCACGCGGTCGCGGAAACGGACAGGGTGTTTATTCTAAATTATGGACCAACGGATTTCTGGACAGTGTTCACCAGGGCGTTGTGTTCAGCAGCGGCGACGATCCTGTGCTTTATCTCAACAATCCTGAGGGGCACGACAAACAAAGCCGTAGAGACATGCTGGACCAGCTGGCAAAATTCAATGCAGAAGCGTTTGATAATTTTGGCGATCCTGAAATCAATACCCGCATCAAACAATATGAAATGTCTTACCGCATGCAGAGTGCGGTCCCAGAACTGACTGACCTCAGCAAGGAGTCTGACAACACCATCAAAATGTATGGTCCGGATTGTCTTGTTCCTGGCACCTATGCAGCAAACTGTTTGCTGGCCAGAAAGCTTTCTGAATCTGGTGTTCGTTTTGTACAACTGTATCACCAGGGATGGGACACACATGGTAATCTTGTCAACGACATGAGGATGCAAGCAGAAGACGTAGACAGGGCATCTGCAGGCCTAATCAAAGATTTAAAACAAAGGGGACTGCTCGATGAAACCCTTGTGATTTGGGGTGGTGAATTTGGGCGCACCAATTATTGTCAGGGTAAGATTGATGGGGCCAATTACGGCAGAGACCATCATCCAAAATGTTTCAGTATCTGGATGGCAGGCGGTGGCGTCAAACCTGGAATGGTGTATGGAGAAACAGATGAATTCGGCTACAACACCATCAAGGATCCGGTAAGCGTGCACGATTTTCATGCTACCGTACTCCACCTGATGGGAATCAACCATGAGCAGCTTACCTATCGCCATCTGGGAAGGCGTTATAGGCTCACAGACGTTGCAGGACAAGTGGTGAACGGAATCATTGCCTAAAACTTTTTTCCATAGAAAAAACATGTATGTCTAGACATCTATTTGTACTCTCAAACCTGCTCATTGTTTTGCAGGTTTTCCTCCTCTTGTTCTGTTTTTTGGACTTAAGTGTGCTTCCACAACTCGTTTTGTTTGCAGGAAGATTTCATCCTGTTGTATTGCATTTGCCCATCACCCTGATCATCTTGTTGGTACCCTTCTCAATCTACCTCCAAAGAAGGACGGACACAGATGATCTTTCCGGCATTTTTGACTTGGTGCTTCACTATATCGCATTGATTTCAACACTCACCGCACTTGCAGGATTTTTGCTGGCAGCAGAGGGCGGATATAACCAAGACTCACTTGTGTTTCATAAATGGCTTGGTGTTGCGGTAGCATTTTCAACACATGCCCTGGTTTACATCAAAAAAGCATTCGTAAAAAATACCATCGTTTGGAACTCCGCCATGTTGACAACCTTGATCGTCATGGTTGCGGGAAGTCATTATGGAGGGAACCTCACACATGGCGAAGGATTCTTTGCATTTAAACAGGATGTCAAACCAACCATCACCATCGCTGAGTTTACAGCAAAAACAACTGTATATGATGGTGCTGTACAACCCATTTTGGCAGCCAAATGCATGGAATGCCACAATGACCAAAAGACAAAGGGCGGATTGAACATGAAAAACCTGGCATCCATGCTAAAAGGCGGAAAGTCAGGATCCATGTGGGTTTCAGGAGATCCTGACAAAAGTTTGATGATTGAAAGGATGCTGCTTGGCATGGACGACCAAAAGCACATGCCCCCTAAAGGAAAGGCCCAACTCAGTGCAGCGGAAATTCTCTTGTTCAAGGAATGGATCAGGGCAGGTGCGAATCCAACCAAAACTTATCATTCACTCGCGGTCACTGACACCCTCAAAACAATCATCACAAGTATTATCAATACTGCACCTGTAGAAAAAGCAACCAAAACATACTCCTTCTCCGCTGCATCTGCGTCTGCCATTGAGCAACTCAACTCGCCTTTCAGGAGAATTCTTCCACTGGCCTCCAACTCACCCGCACTTAGCGTCAAGTTCTATCTCAAGGAAAAATATGACCTGAATATGTTGACGGAATGCAAATCCATCTCAGAGCAGGTTGTTGAAGTGAATCTCTCCAACATGCCTGCCGATGACAAGGCCATTGAAGTGCTTTCCTCCTTTGAAAACATTGAGCGCATCAACCTCAATGGAACGGCTATCTCAGGCAAGAACCTGGGGCTGCTCAAATCAAACAAACATCTTGAACAAGTCTCACTGGCCAGCACAGCTGTAGGATACCCGATGTTAGATGCTTTGGGAGCCTTTCCTTCTCTAAAAAAGGTTTTTCTATGGAACACTTCACTCACAGAACCTGAGATGGCCGCCATCAGGAAAAAATTCCCAAAAATCCATTGGGACCTTGGGTATATCCCAGACAAGAATGAATTGCTCAAACTGACTAAACCGAGGTTGTTGGATGAGGAAAAAAGAATATATTCTCCTGGTGAACTCATTGCCTTCAAACCCCAAATGTCGGGTGTTCAGATCCGTTATACCATTGACGGCTCCAAACCAGATTCATTGGCGAGCATATTGTACACCAAGCCATTCCCTGTCATTGGGATGATGAAACTCAGGGCCATTTCGGTCAGCCCTGGATGGAAAACAAGCGATACAACAGACAATACTTTTTTCCTCAAAGGTTTCAAGCCTGATTCCATCAGGATGATCAATGAAGCAGACAAACAATACAAGGGCCAGGGCGCAATTACCCTTACAGACCTTGTGAAGGGCACTCCAGGTAACCTAAATGTCAACTGGTTGGGATATCGCGACAATTCATTCAAGATTGGTGCTTATTTTTCTAAGGGTGAAGACATCCAGCAAATACTTTTGAGTACCGTTGAAAGTATCGATGGTTATGTGATGCCCGCAAAAAAAATCATCATCAAGGGCGGAGACTCCCCAAAATCCTTGAAACTGCTCAAGACCATTGTTCCAGAACAGCCAAAGGAGAAAAGAAGAAGACAGCTCATACCATTTGTGATTCCGTTGGACAAAAAGCAATACAGGTATTTTGAAATTGAAGCATATCCGGTAAATGTATTGCCCAAATGGCATCCTGGAAAAGGCGATAAAGGTTGGGTCTTCGTTGACGAGGTGTTTTTTTACTGATAGGTAAAATGACCAATCGTCTCTCCATATTATCAAATTTGATCCTTGTATTGCAGGTATTCCTGCTGTTGTTATGCTTTGCGGACCTGAACGGATTGCCAGCATCTGTTTTATTTGCTGGCAGACTTCATCCGGTGATTTTGCATCTGCCCATAACCCTGATCCTTTTGCTGCTCCCTTTTTCTCTGTTTACTGCAAAAAGAAAAGAACAAAAAAACATTGCAACGATTTTTCAATTCATGATTCATTGCGTTGCATTGATTTCCACCATCACTGCAATTGCAGGCTTCTTCCTTGCAGCAGGTGGTGCATATGATGCTGATTCACTGCTCATTCACAAATGGCTTGGGGTTTCAATTGCTTTACTCAGCCATGCGCTCATCTACCTGCACAAAGCACTTGAAGCGAAATCAATGGCATGGAATGCTGTCCTGGCTTTAACAATATTGATTTCTATTGCAGGGAGTCATTTTGGGGGAACACTTACCCATGGAG
>CAITQQ010000081.1 GCA_903894575.1 uncultured bacterium | reverse complement strand
CTAGCGCCATAGGCTATTATTTCATGTTTTATTCTGTTAGAAATTGATAAATCATAGCGTGAATTTTTTAATACCTTGATTACAGGTATTCCTTTGGTAATTTCTCCAGCCAATGTATCATCATTACTGAGGAGTATAACCACTGGATCATATTTTATGTCATACAAATGATTGACAATGCTGATCATGAATTTTTCAGCTCCTCCCATTGGCAAACCATGAATAACGAAAGCTATCGATTTTGGATTCAACATGATGATGATTGTTATGCTGATTAAAATGCGTTGATGTATTGAATGTATCCCTCAGTGGCATTTTCTCTCGAGAGAATAGAGGCAGGATTTCCAATAACCAGACTGTTGGAAGGAACGGAAATGTTAACAAAAGCATTGGGAGCAATCATCACATTGTCACCAATATTGATTTTGCCAACTATAACTGCATTGGTGCCAATCCAGACCCTGTTGCCAATTGTCGGAGTTCCCTTGTTCTTTCCACGGTTGGTCTGACCAATGGTTACCCCAGGAGAGAGGTTACAGTAATCCCCCATTATTGTTTTACTATTGACTACAATGGTTCCCCAATGACCTATGTAAAGTCCTTTTCCGATTTGGGTAGAAGGAGGAATTTGGAAGCCATGAAAATGAGCTTCAAAATGGAGAAATATTCTATAGATAATGCCCCAAAAGGACCGTTTTTTACATTGATGTGCTTTCCTTAGCAAAAAAGTATACCTGAAACCTGGAATAAGCAAAGAAGGCAGAAATCTACCAGAAACGGTTTCGCCTTTGTAGCGCAACAAATCAGCCTTTATAATTTTATCTAACATATGAATCAAATCAGTTTTTGGATTGGATCATAGACCATTATCAAAGTATTTGTGTTATGCATTGAATCAACACTTGAGTAACCAGATGATATATTTTTTTCCATTGTCAGGTAGTGATCTGATTCAAGCATGGATAAGATCCCGCTTGCAATAGATTGAGGGTCGGCACTGGTAAGCTTACCATTTATCCCGTCGGATATATATTCAGGGAATGCACCTATATTGGTGGCCAACACTGTTTTACCCATGGCAAATGCCGTCATCAAAACACCACTTTGGGTGGCTTCGCGATAGGGACAAACAACAAACTTGGAAGAATAAATCAAATTGGATAGTTCTTCAATTGACACATAATCATCAATGAATGTTATATGGTGAATATGTTGATCAAGGCTTTTTTTATCGACAATGAAACCATTAGATTTTCCTGCAATGACAAAATGTTCATAGGGACGAACTTTTAAAACCATTGGTATAGCCTCAATCAAAAGATCAATGCCTTTGTAATAGGAAAGCTGTCCAAAAAAAAGAATATAACTAGGGGATGGAGAGGGTGACGGTTTGAATTGCGATATAAAGGAATAAGGCTGTAAGCGCAATTGGTGAATAGTATTTGGTGAAAATTTATTGTATTTTTTAAACAAACCTGATGAATAAACAGAATAGAATAAAAATGACATTGCCTGACGTTTGTAAAAAAAGCGAACCATGTCCAAGAGAAAAGATTCTTGACCGATATGAGGAACAGGGTCATGAATAGTCAAGGCCATCTGATGTTGCTTGAGAAATAATAAACAAGACAATGCTCTTCCAGAAGCGGTATCAAAATGTACAACATCATACTTTCGTGAGCGGATCAAACGACCCAAGAGAAAACCTCCCAAGATGCTATCAGCGGATAGCATGCTTTTGCTTTTGAAGATTAGTACTTCTACTGAAAATATATTTTTAAAATAAGGATGGAATTGAACTTGGGTTTTGGGCGATAAGATATTCTCCAATTTTTCTAATCGATTAAACTGATGTATCTCTGACAATTCAAAAACAGTACTCTTTCGAGAATCCGGGGAAACCTCAATAATGAGGTCTATGTCAACATGGTTCTTAATAGACTGGAGTGTCTCAAGACAGCTATCAAGGAAATAAGTATGCACGTAATAGAGTACCCGGCGTTTCCGCATAGTGGTTACAGTTAGTCAGTAAAATGTAGAATGCTATTTTTTAAGCTGTTACGGTCTTGGTTAAAAGAAATCCTTTATTGTAAATCAATAATATGGTTCCAACAATAAGCCAAAAAAGGAAAAAGAAATAACTTGAAAAAATAAAAGATGACAGAAAATAATATGAAATGAGTATAAATAGTGATGCTATATAAAATAAAAGCGCTTGAGATTTTTTGTGAATTCCTGATTTAACCAAAACAATGTCTTGAGAAACATGAAAAAACAGAAAAGAGATAAAAATGGCATAATTGACTACTGAAAGATCCTTGAACATATTCAGCCCTAAAAAGGCAATAAGAAAATTTAAAGCAAGACTTGAAAGGTTTAACCACATGTCTGTTTTTTCCATGCGCAGGGCAACCAGAAGATTGGCTTGGAGCAAAGCAGTAGGAAAAATTATAATTGTCCAAAACATTTGTATACAAAATGTGGCTGTATGGATGTATTTATCACCAAACAGCATTGGAATCAGGATTGATGCATATGAGTAAATAAAAGTATAAGCGAGTAATCCATAAATGGCATAAACAAAAAATACTTTTCTGAAAAACAGGTTTCTTTCTTCTGGATCTGACTTACCCTTTTCAACCAGCATCGGGAAGACAGAAGCGGAAACCATAACAGGGATGATCTCTGCCATTGAAAACAACTTGAATGAAATCTCATAATCTGCAACCTGATCAATTTGAAGAAGTTTCGAAACAAGCAGACTGCCTGTAGCCCAGTAAACCACAGAAACACTTCCGATGACAACAAAATAGATATTGCTTTGTAGAATTTTGCGTATCTCTCTCAACCCTAAGGATTGATTCCAATATTTCCTAACACTGATGGTCTCGGATAAACCGTATTTGAAAAATAAGAGTAAAGTCATGGTCCGAAAAATAACAAGAAAGCCAATTACAGAAAATATGCTCATTTCAAAATAAACCAAAAAACCTGCGAGCATCAGTTTAATAAAAGCCTCGATTGAAGTAAGTACAAAAGATCTTTTTTGATGATATCTTGATATATTAATTGTTTTAAAAACATAGATGACATTATCGAAAATGATATTGATGCCCAACAAAACTGAAATACTTCTGATCAATTCAGATTGGTACAAAGCAAATGAAAACAGGACATT
This sequence comes from uncultured bacterium, assembly GCA_903894575.1. Classification (GTDB taxonomy): domain Bacteria; phylum Bacteroidota; class Bacteroidia; order Chitinophagales; family Chitinophagaceae; genus Pollutibacter. Next base: position 18,022 of record CAITQQ010000081.1, on the reverse strand, counting down.
GATAAGATAGAAAACAGCACCGGCCAGAATCTGTAACTTTAAAAATCGAGAAATGATCGATGCGTCAAATTCATTTTGTTTTATTTCTCTGATAAACCATTGTGATAGACCAAGAGATGAGAATGATGCAATCATACCATACAGCGTATTGGCTATGATGTAACTGGAGAAATCGGTTGAACTATATTTTCGTGCAACGACTATAAAGAAAAAGCTGAAAATAATATTTTGGGAAAGACTAGATAAAATGGCCCAAAATGAGTTACCAACAAGCCTTCCTTTGAACAAATGAAAACAATTAGACAATTGATGATGTTTTAATGATCTGATCTTTATCTTTCGATGCAGCAATAAGCATACAGACAATAGAAATAATTAAAATTTTGATCCTGATGTCTCCGAGAGAATAAACAGTATAGAAACCAATCATCCATGTAAGAAGAGAGGAAACTAAGATTACCATGGTTAAGTCCCTTGTTTTAAAATAAGTGGTGATACCAACATAGATTGGTTTGACAATAAAAAACATTGCTGCAAGAAATCCAATCATACCAAACTCTGTTAAGATCTTCAGGTAGCCACTCTCTGGGTGATCGTAAAGTGTAACTTCATTGTCACTGATCCAATATTGATCTGGATTATGGATTGACACATAGTTGGCGTAGTTTCCCAAACCTATACCAAAAAAAGGGTGATCAAGGAAAATGGCGTATGCATCCTGCCAAATAGCGTACCTAAATGCATAAGAATCGGCTAAATCAGCTCGTTTGAATATGGGTATGGCATCGGAATAATTGTAGATGAACAGCGAAACAATAGCAGTAACAGAAATTATAGCTAGCCTGTATTGGGCATTACCCAAAACAACAATAACCAACAACCCAATTGACCAACCACCCAGAGCTGCACGCCCCCCTGTAAAAAGAAGAGCAATCATTGAAAGACCACAAAGCAGTAATCCAAGTTGAGATATATTTCCCTTGGTTTTACCAGGAAGTAACAACATGAGCAAACTTGAAGCTGAAAGATATTGGGCATATTTTTGGGGGTCCTGAAAAAAACTTGGATACCTGATCGAGATGCCGCCGGCTACATTGATATTTTGCGATTTAGCAAAAGAAAAGGAAGGACCAATGATAAATTGAAAAGTCAAAAATATGAGTGAGAAGATCAGCGTGAATTTCATGCAATGCAATATGGAGTATCGGAAGCCATGATCATGATTGAACTCATCAATCAATACTTTGGCAAAAAAGAAAATTGCCAAAAGCTGAATAGCGTCTGTAATAGTGTCTTTTGACAAATCAGGTGAAAACAAGAGGCCCAGAACTATTGACAATAACAATATGAGAAACAAATAAACATAAGAAAATGAACCGGTATGTATAACCTGTCTACGCTTATAGAAAAACAAGAAGAAAACGAACGTTAGAAATACAAAGAGGGTCGTGGAAATAAAACTTGGCATTAAATCTATACCCATAAAAGGAAATGCGAGGAGAATAAATTTTAAATAGGTTTTGTTGTTGTCCTCTTTGACAAATAGCATGGCATATATGAAAAGCATGAGTACAGCCATGGCTAAAAACATGATAATGGTAGAAGTCATGTGCTATGTGTTATTGTTCCTGAACCAAACTCCGCTCATGCGACAAATGTTTTCAGCAAATGAAACATCTTTCAACACTTCAAATCTGGGCAACCTGTATTTTTCTTTGATATTTTCTGCAGTCAAATACGCTGGTTTTGTTGTAAAAGCCAATTGATATCCAGCACGTTCTACCATATTAATTTCCCTTTCGCTAAAATCTCCATTGGGATAGGCAAATCCATTGATTTCATGATGCAGGATCTCTTCTAATTGATTTTTCGAATGGGTGATCTCCATGTACACTTCTTCATCGGTACACCTGGGTAGAATCGGATGCGTTACAGTATGACTTCCGATCACAACCTTTCCATTCTTCTCTACCTCTTGTATTTCATCGACCGTCATCGCTTCTCGTTCGACACAGAACCTGTCTTTTAATTTAGCGAGCAGTTCTACCCTTGACTTGTTTTTCATCAATTTTACCTGTTCTGGATTGATGTTCAGGTATCCTGCCTTATTGGCAAGTTTGACATAGGACCACCAGTAACCATTCCCGGCCAGAACGGGTTCAGTGGTTACAAAAATGGCGACTGGAATATTGTGCTGTTTTGCCAATTCTACAATATTTGTCTTGTTTGTTTTCCATCCATCGTCTACGGTTAGCACAACAGCACCTTTGGGGAAAGGCATAGTGCCTGTGGCAATGTCATGCAATGTATTCAAGTCGATAAAAAATATACCTTGTTGGCTGAGCCACTTCATACACTTCCCAAAGAGTGGCTTGGAAGGGTCATGGAAATAGATTGATAAAATATATTGGCCATTTTTCAAGCGGGTAATGGCTTTTTGCACATCACCTCTCAAAAAAAGATAGTTGGCATATATATAAGTCAATATATTACGGGCTGTTAGCTTCATGATGTTGAAATCAAAAGTGATTGGTTTTGACGATCAGTTAAGGAGTGGGATGGTTGTTGTAGTTGTTTCAAAGTTATTTTGACGACTGAAGTCTTTATTCAATATTTCAATATTGGACAAATTAACTTCTGCCATCATCTTGTAACCTAATGAAGGCAATGACAACACAACCATATTGTTCTTGATTGCTGCTACCGTTCCCTCCAGGTTGCGAAATGGTCCTTTGATGATCCTGACCATCTCATTCATGCGAACCGGCTGTTTCTCAATGGTAACATTTGAATACTCATTGAGAAAATACCTTATCTGTTCAATCTCCTCATTTTTGATGATGGCCGGCTTCCCCAACCAATAAACGACGTTCACAATATTATTGGAAAGCTTTTTAATGGCGTTCAGCTCTTCTTCACAGGCATGAATGAAAACATAAGAATTGAACAAGGGCTCAGTAACCATTTTCTTCCTGTCAGACCATTGCCGATATACCCTGTTGAGTGGACAATAATTTTCAACATTCCTTTTTGAAAGTAAATCTGCAATTTTCTTCTCACATCGAGACTTGGTGTAAAGTACATACCAGTTGTTTTTCATACAAAGGAGATTAAGGGTTTCAAAGAATTTATTTTTTCGACAAAAATATGACGCGTGTTTTTACGGCTTCGCCGTGTTCAATCACATTGAACATTCCGCTTTAGAAAAAATCGATAACCAACCTTTCAGTCGAACGTTTTATTACTTAACCATCGCCTTGTCTCTGCCATAGCCATACTTGTAACCATAGCCATAACCATTATCTGTGCCTGCAAAACCCCTGGCTTTAACACCGTTGAATACAATCAAAGGATTCACCAGCGGATGGATGCTATTGTTAATTTCAAAACGTTTTAAAAGTGATTTTGGGGTAAATCCATGCCTTACTGCATAGATAGTGGCAGCACAAAGATTGGTAAGATACTGAGCATCTGTTAAGAGTGCAACCGGTGGAGAATCAATGATGAGGAGATCATATTTGTGCTCCAAATAAGTGAACATTTCAATGGTGCGCTGATTTTCAAGCAATCCAGATGGTTCGTTATGTGGCGTTCCCGATGGTAAAAAATAAAGATTATCATATCCAGGAACAGCATTTAGCAGTTCATCAACAGACGCATTTCCCAATAATACATCGGTCACTCCCTTCTTATCAGTGCTGTTAAAAATCATTCCAAGGGAGGAATTGTGTAAATCTAAATCAACCAATAAAACTTTTTTACCAGTGAGTGAAAAACTGATGGCCAAGTTAGTGGCAATATAGCTCTTGCCCTCTCCGCTAATGCTTGATGTAATCAGCAAATTTTTTTTATCCGCAGTTTTTAAAATATCCTTTAAGGCATAACGCAACCTTCTGAACTCCTCTGCAGCCAAACTTCTAATGCCGGTTTCTATTGCAAAAGGCTTTGATTTCTTATGGTATTCAATTTCACCAATGATTGGAACGTTGACCATGGAGTCAATTTCCGCCCTGTACAAAATAGTTGAGGAAAGTGTTTCTTTTACTCCAATCATCGTAATCGGTATGCCAAATACTGCACAAAATGCCATGCCAAATACAATCATCAGATTAGGGCTTACGGGATTACTCATTGCCTGAGCATGATTGATGATACGGCTTTCTGCAATATTAGAAACAAAAGAAAGTTCGCTCTCTTCACGCTTTTGAAGCAGAAAGGAATAAATTCCGCTTTTGATGTTCTGTTCCCTGCTGATTTCCAGCAAGGCCCTTTCCTTGACGGGAATGTCATGCAACAAATTATTATAGTTTGTATTTGTCGCATAGAGGTTGTTTTTGGTCGCCTCCAGATTTCTTTGCTGGTCCTTGATGTTATTGGTGATGTTTTCTTTGATTTTTGAAATCTGATCAGCAATGGAAATCAGCATGGGATTGTTTTCTGCAACGGTTTTTTTCAGCTTTTCCCTTTCCAGTTCAGCAGCATTCAAGCTGCCAATCATCTGTGTTAAAATTGGATCCACATTGCCGAGTAAAACAGTATGATTTCCAGAGAAACTTGAATTGCTTTGCAACTGGTCCTGAAGATCATTCATCACTGAAAGCTGTACATTGATTTCACTGAGCTTTTGATCATTGGAACTGACATTTTGTAAGAATAACTGTCCCTGTGTACTGATGTCAAATGCGCCTGAATTGGCCTTGTATAGTTGGATTTGTTGCTCTATATCACTGAGTTGGGCTCCAACTACATTCAGTCGTTGTTCAATGAAAGCGAGGGTGCTTTTTGCCAAAATATTTTTCTCATTGATAGCAGCTGTGTTGTAAGATGAGATGACATGATCCAGCACGTCTTGGGCTAGCTGTGGCGTAAAATCATTGTACTTCAGTTCTATTACACTAGAAAGCTTGTTCGCTGAAGAGACTTTCAGATTATCGAGAATATTTTTTGTTTTGGAAGGGATCGCAATGAGCTGAAAAAAATATTTTTTTTCGGGATCAAGCAGCTTGGAAGGTTCAGCAATATTGAACCGTAAAATGCCATAATCAGTAGTCAACCATGATCCATAAAGACCTGCTTTTTTTCCATTGATCAAAACTGTTTTTTTGTCTTGAGGGTCCAAGTTCACATAGAGTTTACCGTCGCTGTTCTTTATTTTCTGAGGCTCGAGGGATTCTATTGTCAGTGGGGCATGTTCATACAAATACTGGTCTTTAAAGCCCTCCTCAAGGTAAACAGGTGCATACAATCGAAAGTTTTTTACCACTGTTTCTATGACCGGCCTGGACTTTAACACCTCTATTTCATTTTCGATGATTTTTTTTGAACCCATCAGGTTCAGAGACTCCATTATCCTGGAATCATCGTTTCCTTTTTTTTCATCCTTGATGATCAATGAAGCAGTAGACTGGTATTTCTTGGGGGTAATCTTGATATAAGCCAATGCAGCTCCAAATGACAATATACCCAGCATGAGAAACATTGGCCAATAGGGGATATATTTCGCCATCAGTTTGCTGAACAAAGTTTCATTGGTTGCTTGCATATTATCTTGATGGATTTTCATCTGATTAAAATATTCTATCAAGTACAATAACTACCACAGATAAGCCCGAAAGCAGAGCAGGCAACAATTGTCTTCCCCTGCTGACGCTTGCGAGTTTATTTTTGTTGGGCTCCACATATACAATATCATTGGGCTTCAGATAGTAGTAGGGGGAATTGAGAAAATCCGCCTTGTGCAGGTCGATTCTTTTTACAGTTTTTTTCCCGTTCACATCCCTTATCACCAATACATTTTCTTTCTTGCCATAGACAGTTATATCACCTGCCTGGCCCAATGCAGTCAGCAAGGATATCTTTTCGTTGGGTACTGATATGACGGTAGGTTTGCCAACCTCTCCAATAACAGTGACTTCAAAATTCAGGTGGCGGATGCTCACTATTGGATCCACCAGCAATTTCTTATCGTTGATCAGGGCAGTCATTTTCTCCTTCAATTCTTTTTTTGTGAGGCCTGCCGCCAATACATTTCCCAAAATGGGCAACTGTATATACCCCTCAGCATTCACAAGGTATCCACTCAATTGTGGCACGTTAGCATTCGAAGTAAGATTGTTATTGCCTGTATTGAATACAGCTGATGCTTCCGGATTCAAGCTGCTAATGGATATGCTCAAGATATCATTCGGCTGGATGGCGTTTTCGGATTTGCTTAAACCTGCATACTCCTTTTCTTTTGCATCGCTGAAATAGCCTATGTCTTTTGTGCTTACACAAGCATTCAGCACAAGGGCAACTGCTGCAATGATGAATGTCTTAAGGATAAATGAATGCATTAGCTTCGATTTGAAAATGGTTTTCTCTGGTGTTGAAACCTTCAACCTGATTGTTTTCAGGTATCGGTTTCGATTCAAATCAAAAATATGGCTGTAGTAAAACCATGGGCATGACTTGATCAGTAAATAACACTGATCCAAATCAGCAATTGAACACAATCCTTATCTGCAAAAGGTTGTAGCAAAATTCGATTTCTTTTTTATTGCTGAATAAATATATAAAAGCAATTAATCGAATACAAACGAATTAGTCCTGTATGATCTTGACGGTTTTCGTTCCTTTAGACTGCTTGATCCTGTACGTAAATGTCAGATTGATCTGCCTTGGGTTAAATCTGCCATACCCATCGTAGTAAAAATTTTCTCCTTGAAATACAGTTCTGGCCTTTCTGGTATTGAACACATCAAGCACATTGAAATTCAGTGTTCCCCTTTCTTTGAAGACATCTTTGCTCAATGAAAGATCGGCATAGTACATGGCCTTTCTTCTGCCCTGAACCGTTTTTTGTGGAGCCTCATAGTTCATTCTCAACTGCAGATCCAGGTTTTTCTTCAGGCTGAATCTTGAGGTTTGCCTGGCAAACCAGCTGTAGGTAGCTGTCTTATAATTGGGCAGGATATTGCTGCCATCAATGTTGGCATGAAAGAAATTGAAATTGAAATCAAGCTTCCACCATTTGTAGGGCGTATACCCACTGGTAAACTCTACACCAAATGCATTTTCAGACAATAGATTTTCTGGTTTGGTGATAGAATTTCCCAACCCATCCACTTTTCTGATCCTTTCAATCCTTCCCTTGGTACTTCTGTAGTAAACAGATGAAGTGAAAGCACCTTTGTCAAAAGTCTTGATATGGCCAATCTCATAGGCATTGCTGAACTCGGGATCGAGGTCTGGATTTCCACCAAAAAAATTTCTGCTGTCTGAGAATGTGGCATAGGGGCTGAGATCATTGTAGAATGGCCTTCTCACCCTTCTGCTATAGCTCAGTTGGATGCCATTTTCTTTTTCGAGATCAAACGTGAGGTGAGCACTGGGAAACAAGTTGACATAATCGCGGGGATTCTTCTCCTTTGTTTTTTCAAGTGTTGTGGTAACATCTGTCCACTCTGCCCTCAAACCTGCCTGATAAGAGACCCTGTTCGTTTTGTTGCCAAGTATGCCATAAGCACTGTGTATGTTTTCATCATAAACAAAAACATTGTCCAATCCAGGCAAGGCCACAAATCCTCCAGTCAGGTTTTGCTGTGAAACGATATAATCATTGACCATGTTTCTGAAACTGCTCCGGATACCCGTTTCAAACTTTCCTTCCTTACCGATGGGTTTTACATAGTCCAATTGAAAAAGCCACTGCTTTTCAAATTCGTCATTGACCGATGTTTGAACGATGTTTTTTGAAAAAATTTCTGTTGCATCTGGCTTAAAATGGCGTTGCGTAAACACCTGATCGGAGTTTTCCCAATAGTCAAGGTATTTGACCTCAGCGGTCAGTTCATGCCCCTTCTGCTGAAATGTTTTTTTATAGTTGACGGTCACCTCTGAGTTTGGTTCAACCTCATCCTCGTCTTGTGTTCTTTTTACAAATCCAGCCAGGTTGTTTTCGTTGTTGATGTAATCATCATACCGAATATCCCGCAGGCGGTTGCCCTGGCTTTTCCGGTAAAGATAAGCGGCAGTAAGTACTGACTTTTCGTTGAAGAAATAATCCAAGCCAGCCCTGATATTGTTGTTGAACCCCCTGAACTTTACCCGGTCATTTTGTTTGAAAATAAAGGTGGTATCCTTGGCATAGGTTTCTTGAAAGAGATTTCCTTTACTGGGCTGCATCCGATATGCAATACCATAGTTGACAAAGAAGTTGATATTCTTTTTCCTGTAATTGAGGTTGGTGGCCAGACCAAAATTGGATGGGTTGCCTGTGATGACTTCAAAAGAACCATTGAAACCTTGACGGCGGTCTTTTTTCAACACAATGTTGATGATGCCCGACATGCCCTCGGCTTCGTATCGGGCAGAGGGGTTGGTGATCAGTTCCACTTTCTCTACCATGCTGGCCTGAAGATTTTGCAATCCACTTCCCCCCTTGATGCTGACCAGACCGGAAGGCTTGCCATCAACCAGGATCCTTACATTGTCGCTGCCGCGTAGCTTGACATTTCCTTCGGGATCAACAGAAACAGAAGGAATGTTCATGAGAATGTTCATCGCCGATCCACCGGCATTGGCCAGGTCTTTCCCAACATTGAATATTTTTTTGTCCAGCGACAATTGCATGGAACTTTTTTCTGCTTGCACCACAATATGGTCAAGGGTATTTTTGCCCAGCGATAGTTTGATAAGACCAAGTTGAATAGATGTTGATGCATCAGCAATGGTTATCCATTTCGATTGGTACTCTTTGTAGCCGAGGTAGGCAATGCGAAGTTGATAATTTCCTTTGGGCACGCTGAATGAAAATCTTCCTTTTCCATCGGCTACGACCCCATTGATGCTGGTGCCTTTTGCCTCCCTGAAGTATTGTACTGAAGCAGCCGCAAGAGGTGCACCTGAAATGGAATCAACAATGGTTCCACTGATGGTTCCTGCAGTGTTCTGTGAAAAAGAGAACAAGGTTGTCAATAGAAGGGGCAACAGCAGGAATAATCTCATCTTATTAAACATAAGGGTTAGATGCCAAATTAAGGATTTTCTCTCAGCTTGCAGGTTCCTGCAGCGAATTTGCCAATGGCTCGATAAAACAAAGAATTCATTCCAGTACAATGCTACCTTTGCGCCATGAAAGCTTATAGCATTTCGGCTGCAAGTGGATACCTTCATCATATTGGGCGAATTTGTGTTCTATAGCAGATGAATAATCTCAGTAAAAAAATGATGAAAACAACAACAACCTTGCTCCTTTTAGTTTCGTGGATATTGAGTACTGGTCAAAGCCTGAACAAAACGATTAACAATATTGTCAATCCTGAGCAGGCCCGTCAATTCATCATGGCCAACCCATTGTTGAAGGGCGAAATCGTTGCCCTCAATACAAATACCGACAGTTCTGCATTGGCAAAAAAGATCTTCTCCAATACTACAGGCCAGCCAATAACAATTCAAGGACATACCTACAAAACTGTAAAGATCAAAACTGAAGTTGTTGAAAGGGTAAGTTATTTGTTTTTAGATGGGGTAAAATTAAGGAGAGGAGAAATTGACAGCCTGAGGCAAGATATTCTTACACAGTACAAGGCTGGAAACTCATTTTCGACCCTGGCGAAAACATATACAATGGATGGAAATCCAAACCCTGACCTGGGTTGGTATACAGAAGCGATGATGATCCCAGAATTTTGGAATACGGTCAAACAACACAGAAAGGGAGATGTATTTACGATTGATGCACCTGCAAAGAAATGGTATTATGTCGTATTGAAAACACATGAAGACCGTGAAATGAAAACCTACTCCGTTTTGAAAATCAGCAACTCAGCTATAGGCTACGGGGCAAAAATTTTACCAAATAAAACCCAACAACAAGACAAGAACGCCATTCTAGTAGAGGACCCGCAATTCGTTGCAACGAAAGATACTGTTTCATCATCAGGCCCTGAAAGCATTACCCGAAACATCATTCAGGACAAGAATGGCCATTATTGGCTGGCCACCTGGCAGGGAATTATCCGATACGATGGAAAGCTGTTTACAAATTTCACCTTAAAAGAAAATCTGCAACATTTTCACGCCTTTTCAATCTTAGAAGACAAAAAAGGAAACATCTGGTTCGGCACCATTCTTGGAGGGTTGTTTCGCTATGACGGAAAAAACTTCAGCCATTTCACAACCAAAGATGGACTTGTTGACAATTCAGTCATGTGCATCATGGAGGATCGGGCTGGCAATATTTGGACAGGCACCACAAATGGCCTAAGCCGATTCAATGGAAAAACATTCACCAATTTTACTACTGCAGAAGGCCTCAGTGGAAACGCTGTTTATGACATGAAGCAAGATGGAGAGGGTACCATTTGGATAGGAACTGCATTTGGCGTTGATCTTTATGATGGTGAATCATTTTTACATTTCAAGCAAAAAAACAAGTCCATTTCAGGAGTTCGATCGATTCTGGAGGACAAGGCTGGAAACATTTGGATTGGCAGCCAGGATGGACTGAGCCGCTTTGACGGGGAAACACTGACCAATATTGCACCTGATTTTACAACAAATATTATTCAAGATAAAGATGGGATCTTCTGGATGAGTCAATCAGACAAAGACACAAATAAAATGAAGTTGATTCGCTATGATGGTACCTCATTTTCCACCATAACAACTGAATTGCAGGTATTTGGAATTACTGCAGACAAAATTGGAAATATTTGGTTTGGAACAGCAAGAGGAATCAGACGCTATGATGGTAAAATTATTTCCAGTTTCATTTCCCCCCATTAGACTGATGAAAAGTGCCTGGATATTCATCGTTCCAGTTTAAAAAGCAAATGACTAATGAATACCTTTATTCTCTCATCCAAAACCGATCAGATGAAAATAATTACGAGCATTCTCCTTTTGGGCATTGCGTTTCAGGCAAACGCACAAAGGGTGACCTATAGCCTACACCAGCTTGATTCACTCAAGAAAACATATGCTGCCAAAAAGCAACCAGCACTGAAAAAACAGATCGATGCCATGGAACTTGCACTTGGGCCAACATGGGGCAACCTGGAGAAGGAATATGCCAAAAGGTCATTGGAAGAAATAGAAAATCCTTATGCCATTGAAGAAGGTGCAAATAACAAGATCGATTATTCTTTTGTCAAAAAAGATACCGGCCGTCTGAACATAGGCTCCCATTGGATCAACCTTGCAAGGTTCTACAATTTCAAGCAGGAGTCTATCATGAGCAGTCTTTCCTTTCCTGACTCATTGGTGTATGTTGCCATCGTCAACAACCGTGGCGATGATAGCTTTGACACCACCATCATCAGGGGAAAAAAACCAGACCCTTTGCTGATCAAAAAATTACAGCAAAGACCTGCTGCCATTGATCCCTATGCCTGGCAAGAACTCAACAGAAAACTGGGATTTGGCAATGATTGTCCACCAGGCAATTGCACGCACTATTTCATCGCCATCACCAAATCAAAAAGATTGATCAAAGTCAGCAATCCGGATGACTTGGCAAAGATCCTGCCAAGCATCAAAACTGGTAACGATGCATTTTTCTCGATAGTAAAAAACGATTACTGGCCCAGGGGTAAATATGCCAAAACAAAAGATGGATTTTTAGTGCTGCTGAATGAAAAAATAACCAACTGTCCGATTCATTATGCCGACGTACTGTACAGGGTTGGATTTGATGGCAAGGTATCTCAATTGGGCAGGGTGATCACCCAAAAAACATTGCTCTGCAATTGATGTTACAACAGCATCCTACTGCTTAATCATTCTAAGCATTTTTATTTCACCATTTTCCATTGTATATCTTACCGTATAAATGCCCTTTGCCAAATCACTGACATCAACCCGATTGACTCCAGTTTTGAGTGGAACTGTCATTGCCACCTTGCCACCAAGGTTTACAATTTGAATCTTTACGTTACTGTCCTTGGCCATGAGGTTGAATGCATTGGAAACTGGATTGGGCCAAATAAACGGTTCCTCTTGTGCAGCCATATCGAGTTTTTTCACCCAGGAGTAACTGAACTTTCCATCGATATCCAGCTGCTTGATCCTGAAATAAGTCAACCCAGTCATCTTCTTCATAAAGGTCAAATCATACGCAGTTTCATTGCTGTTCATGGCTTTGGAGGGAACATACCCAATATCCATCCAGGATTGTCCATCATAACTCATTTCCACATGGTATCCCTTGTTGTTGATCTCATCGGATACTTGCCAATTGACAAAAACCTGGTTCTTGTTGTTGGCCTTTACCTGAAGTCCAATCCAGCGTACGGGCATTACGGTCATTGGGAAATTACAGGATGTAAGGTCAAGTATGTTACTCAATTTACCTTTTAATGTGAATGATAGTGTAGATGGATTAAAAAGATACAAGTTATTAGAAGTAGAAATATAAATTTTACCATCGCCACTGAAAGCAATTCCATAGGCCTCATTGCCATCAGGTGTGTTAGTACTTGTACCTAATATTCTGGTGATGGAGAGTGAACTGATGGTGTTGGTTGGGATGGTTGCATTTATTTTATAAAGACCAATTTTACCATTGCCAGAAGTTACAAACCAAAGGTTCCCAAGTCCATCAAAGGCAATGTCCCCAGTGTTAAATTCTTGAATAATTACACTGACATTATTTCCATCCTGATCAACAAGGGTGTCTGTAATCAATTTCCAAGTATTGGCACTGATATTATAGGCATAGAGTTTACCATTGATATCTGTACAGTAATATTTGCCATCATTGGTTACGCTGCCTGTCCTTATAGCGACATTTGGTCCTCCAGAAGTAGCCAGATTTGCATACGCACCTGTTGTCGGGTCATATGAAACAAAAATTGTAGACCCACCGCTTGGATTATTCCAGAAAAAATAGAATTTTCCATTTTGGCTGTTATATCCCAGGCCATTGGGGCTGTCTCTTGTGCCAGACGGAGTTGAACTTGTAATTGCTGTTCCTTTGCTTGCATTGCTAACTGTTATTGGCTGGATTAAACCATCTGTATTCAGCCCATATATGATTGATTCAGGATTTGAACAGACTTGCCCTGAAACAATACCCCACAGAAAGGTGAGTTGAATAAATAATATGAGCGCAAGGATTATGCCCCTGCTTTTTATCGGTTTCATTGGATTCGGATTTTGCAGGCCAAACGACCTGCAATTCCTTTAACGAACCCTTTGCACGCGATATTGCAACGGGGAGGTTGGAAAAGTTAAAATAAATTCAAATGAATGTTTTTGACCAGGATTTGAACGTATTTCTACTTGAAAATCCTATTCCCTTCTCAAGAAAACCTGCTTTCCAGCAACAATTGTCCTGAGTACCTTCACCTCTTTGATTTTTTCTGGAGCAATGTTCAGGATATCCTCCTCCAGCACTGTGAAATCTGCATAGGCCCCTGCTTTCAGTATCCCAATCTTCCCTTCCAGAAAAGATCCATGCGCATTGCCAGCAGTATAAGCGCGGATGGCATCTTCAACAGCTATTTTTTCTGCGGGATACCAACCGCCAGGGTTTTTACCATCTCCCGTGATCCTGGTTACTGCACTGAATACCCCGTACATCGGATTGATGGGTGCTACTGGCCAATCTGAGCCAAAGCTCACCATCACCCCCTGATTCAACATGCTTTTAAAGGCATATGTACCCTTGAGTCTGTTGGTATCAAGCCGCTTGTTGGCCCAAATGCCATCATCATACAAATGATAAGGATGCATGGAAGCAACCACGCCCTGGCGGGCAAAATTGGCAATGGCCTCTTTGCTGACATGCTGGGCATGCTCCACCCTGAAACGCCTGTCTCTCGGGCCATTCATCTTTGCCGCCTCATCATACACAGAGAGGATAAAATCATTGGCCTTGTCGCCTATCGCATGAACGGCAACATGCAAGCCCGCCTTGTCTGCGCCCATCACCCATTTTCTCAGGAGATTGGTATCGGTGATGTTCAGGCCATGCGAATGCGGATCATCCAAATAGGGTTGATGAAACCAGGCGGTGGTTGAACCCAGCGATCCATCCACATATCCCTTCAGCCCTCCCCATTTCAACATGTCATCACCCCTTCCGTTTTTTTGGACAAAGCTGTCCAGCTTTTCCCAGGTGGCCAATGGTACAAAAGAATACATCCGGAGGATCATGCGATCTGTACCAGCAGCTCTTCTATAGGTTTCCAAATCGTTCCATCCACCATATGAATTCATGTCGTTGACATGTGTGATTCCTCTTTCCACTGCATGCTGAGCAGCCGCATCAAAATATTGGTCCAGCTGTGCTTTTGTAGGTTCGGGAATGACCTTGATGATCAGGTTCATGGCAGCATCCTTAAAAATGCCGGTAGGTTCACCTTTTGCATTCTTTACCAGCACGCCTCCCTCAGGTGAAACCGTTGAAGCATTGATGCCAGCCAGTTCCATGGCTTTTGAATTGGCAAAGGCCATGTGCCCATCATACCTGGAAATGAACAGGGGATGGTTTCCCGTGATGGAATCAACCCATTCTTTGCTGGGCAATTCACCGCCCCAGTTTTCATGGTCCCAACTGCCTTCCATCACCCAGGTAGAATCAGGGTGTGTTTTGCAAAACTCCTTGATCCTGTTGATGAATTCCTGACGGGTCATGGCATCTTTCAACTGCACACTGGCGAGGCCATATCCCGCAGAAAGAAAATGGGTATGGTTATCGGTGAAGCCCGGCAGCAAGCGCTTTCCCTGAAGATCAATGATTTCCGCCCCTTTGAAAGCAGAGGCATCATCCCCAACATAAACAATCTTGTCTCCCTTGATGGCGATGACAGATGCCGTTGGATGGGTGCTGTCGCCGGTCCAGATTTTTGCATTGATATAGACCTTGTCTGCCTGAGGCTGGTTACAGGAAACGGCAAAAATTACAAGAACAAACAGGGAGAAAAACTGTTTCATTGGAAATGATTTGGCGTAAAATTAAGCTATCAGATAGCATCTATTGATTAATTTTAAACAGATAATTCGGTCATGCGCAAGTACAAGACATATGCCACTGCTGTATTGATGCTCCTTGTGGCGGCATGCTCCAAGGAGGTGATTGAACAATTCTTCGGGTTCAAAACGCCCTTCTATTTTCCCGCCACTACCTATGATTTCAGCAGCAACCATGTGACCAAAGCAGGCTTTGAGCTGGGCAAGACATTGTTTTATGATTCAACCCTGTCCATAGACAATTCAACCAGTTGTGCTTCCTGCCACATGCAGTCTTCAGCCTTTACCCACCACGAACACAGCCTTAGCCATGGCTTGAACGGAAGCCTGACCCGCAGGAATGCACCGCCCATCATGAACCTTGCATGGAACAATTCATTCATGTGGGATGGCAGTGTTGGCAAGCTGGACCAACAACCTGTTAAACCATTTACGAACAGTATTGAAATGGGTGAAACCATGCCAAATATCATGAAGAAAGTAAACAGCTCTGGTATGTACAGGAGCATGTTTAAAGATGCTTTTGGCACTGCTGTAGCCACAGAAGATCAGTTGTTGAAAGCCCTTTCACAGTTTATGGTGATGGCGGTTAGCAAGGAAGCAAAATATGACAGTGTGCAAAGAGGACAGGCACAATTCAACACAACCGAAAAAGAAGGCTATGCAATTTTCGTACAAAAATGCAATGCCTGCCACAGTGAGCCATTGTTCACCGACAACAGTTTCAGAAATACAAAACTTCCACCCAACGACCTGATGGATTCTGGCAGGTATGTTGCAACACGCAACATCAACGATCTATACAAGTTCAAGGTGCCCAGCCTGAGAAACCTTGGCTATACCAAGCCCTACATGCATGATGGCAGGTTCAGCAGCATTGACAAGGTTTTGGACCATTACAATACCAATCTATTCAGCATCAGTACAGACGAGCGCAGCAAGTTGAAGGCCTTTCTAATAACACTTGACGACAAGATTTTTGTTACCAATCCTCTTTTTGAAAAAGGGATGGGGCACTGATTTTCACAGTATAGCATCACAGGAGGAGGAGTAAAAAATCCGATTGACTAAAGCAGTTTCCATATTTCAATGAAGAAATAAATGGCTGAAATCAGGGTGCCGATGGCTACAACGCCTGTAAAGACCATCAGCCCATAAGAGTATTTTTTCAAATCGCTTTCAATTTTTTTGATGCGGGCACTTTCCAATTTTTCCTGGACACTTTTTTCGGCATATCCGCCATTCCCTTCAAACACTATCCCTTCCAATGAGATCGTGAGTGGTTCAATACTGATGATATACTTGTCAATCAACAAATGATGAAAAAGCACATTGATTTCCCATTCCTTTAAACCATATTTTGCAATGACCATTTCAGTCACCATTTCCTTGGTCGTTTTGGGTGCTTCCTCCTGGTAAAAATTTACTCCCTCATTGATATTTTCATATTCATTAATCAATGAAAAAAGAATAAAATCCAGCTCTTTGATATAATCTTTTGTCATGGCATGGTTATTGCTTTCATTTCTTTTTCTGCGGCAATCCGTTTGGATCCAATCAAAATGCCTTGCTTGTTTCTTGTTATGGGAATGAGGTTGATCCCGGTAGAAGAAATAATAAATTCCCTGACCTCTTTTGAATGGTCCATTCCCCTGGATTTCATGACATACATGCTCCTGTTGCGTTCGCCCTCCAACTCCAGGTCTTCCACCATGATCCATGTATCCACCATGGATGAAATGCCTTCATCACTTGGATTCTGGGAAATCGAACCAATTGTAATGGCTGCCGAAAACATGACGGTAATTTGCTTTGTCTTCAAATAATCAATGAACCTGGTCAGCATGCCCCTAACGTCACTGTTCGGGCCCTCGGTCATCAGGTTGGTGATCGGATCAAGTACAACAACATGTGGATTGAAGGTCTTGATGATTTCTTTGATCGCCATAAAATGTAATTCGAGATTCTGCAACGTAGGCCTGGCAAAATAAAACTGCAGTCTGTTTGATGCAACATGTGGCTGAAGGTTAAAGCCGATCGATGACATGTTTCTGATGATCTGATTGGGCGCTTCTTCAAACGCACAAAAAAGGCAGGTTTTATTTTTGTTGCAAACATCATTGGCAAATGATGTGAGGATGCTAGATTTTCCGGTACCTGCTGTACCCGAAACAAGAATACTGCTTCCCAAATAAAACCCTTTGTTGTCAAGCATTTCATCCAGTTTTTGAATACCAGAGGATATGCGTTCAGTACTAGATTTTTGTTGCAGGCCCTGGCTGATCAACGGGAAAACGGTCAGCCTGTTTTCATCGATGGTAAATGGATATTCATTCAATGCATGCGGGGAGCCCCTGAACTTAAGGATTCTCAATCTTCTTGTGCTGATCTGATTGGTGATCCGGTTGCTCAATTCAATGACGCAATCTGCAATCAATTCTTCCAAGCCCATGCGTGTCAAAAAAACATCACCCAGTTCTGCAGTCACGATGGCTGTAACCTTTTTATCTTTTAACCATGAAAAAAGTCTTTTGAACTCTGAACGCAAAATGTGCCTGTCTAAACTTGCAAAAAGGGTATCCAATGAATCAAGCACCACCCTTTTGGCATTCACCTTGTCAATGGCCTGCTCAAGCCTCACAAACAAACCATCAATTTTATAGGTGCCCACTTCTTTGCTGATATTGGACCCAATCTCCAAATGCTCCAGATAAATACTTTTGTTCTCTATGAATCGATTGATATCATAACCAAGCGACGATACATTGTCCAGCAACTCATCTGTTTTTTCTTCGAACGTCATGAAGACCCCGGGTTCGTTATACATTTCAATTCCATTGATGATGTATTCCATGGCCATGAATGTTTTACCACTCCCGATGGATCCCACCAATAATGTGGGCCGGTTGAGGGGAAGCCCTCCAAAAGTTATATCATCAAACCCTTTTATTCCTGTGGAGGATTTCATCAATCTATAATCCCTAAAAGACCGATTGGTTTTAACCTGTTTTTCTTGACTCTTGCTTTCCATAATTTGCAGGTATAGTTGGTGTAAAAATGAAGT
>CAITQQ010000080.1 GCA_903894575.1 uncultured bacterium | reverse complement strand
TGCCAACAAAATCATCAAAAAAGAATTGTATGCGTTGGCTGAAATCGCCATCCTGCTGATCAATGCAATCACATTCTTTCTACTCGGATATTACCTGATCAACAATGCATTTGACAATGAGCATTACCTCACCCTTTTCACACTGGGGAATGCCCTGATTCACCTGGTAATCGGCGAAAGAATCAAATGGTTGAAACTGGCAGATGAAACCGTGACCCTCTTCATCTTGGGGCTTGGTCTGACATTCTTTACAGTATCGATTCCCATTCACTTTGAAGGCAATACCATTACTGTCTTGTGGACCGTTGAAGCAGTTTTATTGTGTTATATAGGCATTACAAAAAAACGGGAAGCTTACCAGATCCTTTCGATTGCATTGTTGTTGTTGACACTGGGCAGTTTGCTCATCGATTGGAAACAAGATTATGCGCCTGATGCTACCATTTCCAATGCGATAAAACCCTTTCTCAATGCCAATTTCCTGAGCTCGCTATTTGTATGCATTTGCTTTGGTGTCATCAGCCGCTTGTCCATCAAATATGCTAAGATTGAACAAGGACTTGTCAAATCAGTATTGACTGCAGCAGTACCCCTGGCTTTTATCCTGCTGTCCTATTTCAACTTTTTTCAGGAGATTGAACTTGGCTGGAGAATCTACCAGATTAGCCATGCATCAGAAGTATTGAACAGCTTTAAACTCCTTTCATTACAGGGGTTCAGCATTGGGTATGTCAGCATTTGGCTATGGCTCAACTGGCAGTTTTTCAAAGAGAAGCATCTGGGTACCATATTGGTGATTGTAGGGATCTATGCATTATTCATTGCATTGATTGGGGGATTGACAGAAATCGGCATCCTGAGGGACCTTCACCTTCAGCAAAATAGCGAAAACACCTTATCCATGTTGGGCATTCGATACGGATACTTTCTCTTGATTGCAGCATTGGTTTTAGGTATAACATCCAACCTGAAAACATTTTTGCTTTCTCCAAACACAACAAAATTAACCGCCCTTGTTTTCAATTCAACCTTGCTGGTATTGCTCTGCAATGAGTTCATCCATTGGATGGACATTGGAGGATATTCAAACCAATACAAACTTGGGCTCAGCATCATCTTTGCGGTATATGCCCTTGCCCTGGTCATCACCGGCATCAGTAAAAAACTCAAACACATCAGGATGGGTGGAATCATATTATTCGGCATCACCCTCTGTAAAGTGCTGTTCTACGACCTGTCTTCCCTCTCCACCATCTCCAAAACCGTTGTCCTGATTGTATTGGGTGTCATCATGCTCATCGCATCATTCCTTTACAACAAATTCAAGGACTCCATTTTTGGAAACGAAACGGAAACGAATGTTGACAAAGGCTGATAGCGCATCATCCTAGAATGGTCCTGAATGTAAGGTTGATCCTGGGCGAATGTATTTTTGTGGTGGGGGGAAGCCGGTGCAGCCAATGGGTTTGGGTTTCGCCCTTCATGACCAGCAGGCTTCCATGTTCAAGGAATACATTGACCAGTTCTGCTGATTTTTTATGCTTGAAGGAAAATTTTCTTTCTGCACCAAAACTGAGTGATGCAATGGCACCATTTTTCTTGAGGTCTTTTTCTCCATCGCTGTGCCAGGCCATTCCCTCTTCGCCAGTATGATAAAGATTCAAGAGGCAAGAGTTGTAGGATTCTCCGCTTTCCTTCTCTGCCATTTCCTTGAGCTCCTTCAAGGTAGGCGTCCAGGTCAAAGCCTGTTTGGTAATCTTTGAATACGTGTATTGAAAAGGTTGATCTCCATACCAGGCCACTTTGCGTTTGGTGATGATGCGCTTTCCAAAAATGATCGCCTGGTCATTCTCCCAAGCAATATTGGACATCAGCTCTGTGTAATAATCGTTCGCTTGTGCTGGCGTCATTAACTTGCCATAATAATGAACTTCTCCATCGCAAGGAAGGAGATTAACAGACGAATCATTAGAGAAACCAAAGAGGTCTAGCATTCATTTCTAATTGAATGGGAAAATCATATTGCCAACGCCTCAAACAATACCTCGACTGTATGAAGTGCTTTTGCACCAGTGCCATCCTTGATCTGGTGGCGGCAACTCGTGCCAGGAGCCGCAACGGTGCAAGAGGACATGTTCTTCCTTACTGAAGGGAACAATACCAACTCTCCAATATTCATGGAAACATCATAATGCTCCTTTTCATAGCCGAAAGAACCGGCCATGCCACAGCATCCTGAGGGAATGGTCTCCACTGTATAATTT
>CAITQQ010000079.1 GCA_903894575.1 uncultured bacterium | reverse complement strand
TGAATGGAGTTGGGATTATCCATGGCAATGCGACCGTATCCAGCAAAAAAGAAAAAATATCAATTACCGCAATTCCTTATTATGCCTGGTGCAACCGGGGCCAGGGTCGGATGAAAGTTTGGCTACCATTTTCACGTAATAATTGATAATTACTAAATGGGTGGCAGTTATTGTGAGGGATAGCATGAATATTAGCACTTAACATTAATTGAATGCCGCCCTGGCAACGTTTAGAAAAATGTGGTGAAGGAATGTAATTCCGAGCCATCATTTTTGAGGATTCGTATGTAATCGAATATCTACGTGGTGTTACAGACAATCCTGCGGAAGGGTGAGGGTGAGAAAACAAAAAGCCCCAAGATTTCTCAAGGGGCTTTTGCGGACCGGACGGTGAGTTCTAACTTAACTCAAACACATCTTAAACCACCTGATTCATCAGATATAAAGGAGTTATAATTATACTTTTCTTGTTATAAATACCTCAAATGGGTTTAAATAGGGTTAGTAGCTAAGGATTCTTCTACATATTTTATATTGATTATATATCTAACTTCACATTACCCCCCAAGAGCATAAAATATTTATTTTATGAAAAGAGTAATAGATTTTGATAAACAATAAGATATTATATCCTAATTGCCTGTTATAAATAAAATGCTTGCTAATTTATTAAAAAACCATAAATGAAAAACAAATTAAAATACTTTCTGTTAATAATACTTCTTGTATTTAGCGGTATTGCATCACAGTCTCAAACAGTCAAACAATGGGTCGAATATAATGGGTTTGAAGGACCTGGTAAAGGGAAGCGTATTGTATTTGTCAGTGGGGATGAAGAGTATCGCTCGGAGGAAGGCTTGCCTATGTTAGCACAGATATTGGCAAAAAGATATGGATTTTCCTGTATGGTTCTTTTTTCATCTGATCCCAAAACAGGAGAAATTGATCCTTTGAACCTATCGAATATCAATGGGCTCGAACATTTAGCAAAAGCAGATTTACTGGTTATTCTTACTAGGTTCAGAGAGCTTCCTGATTCCCAAATGAAGTACATCGATGAATATATTAAGGCAGGAAAACCAGTAGTGGGCCTTCGTACGGCAACACATGCATTTAATTATAAGATGAATAAAAATAGCCCTTATGCAAAATACGATTTCAGAAGTAAGGTGAATGGGTGGGAGGATGGTTTTGGCAGACAAATACTTGGAGAGACTTGGATTAGTCATCATGGTAATCATACAAAAGAAGGCACAAGGGGGGTGGTTAACGGAATAGAACAGAACAAAAAGAACCCTATCCTTAATGGTGTTTCGGATATCTGGGCTCCCACCGATGTTTATACGGTAAGAGACCTTGGAAATGCCAATGTGCTTATATATGGTCAAAGCTCAAGTGGCATGACACCAGAATCTCCTGTAAATCTAAAAAAATCGATCATGCCGGTTGCATGGACAAAATCATATACAGGTTCTAACGGAGTAATGGGGCGTGTCTTTTCTACAACAATGGGAGCATCGATCGATCTACTAAATGAAGACTTGCGCAGGTTAATTGTTAATGGATGTTTTTGGGCCATTGGAATGGAAATGCAGATACCTGTAAAAGCTGATGTAGATTTTATAAGCGATTATAATCCTAAAATGTTTGGGTATGGGCTTTTTAAAAAGGGAATGTTTCCTTCAAATTTTGAACTAAAATAAGGGTATTAAAGAGAAGCGATTAAATGGACAAAACAGAATGAATGAAACTGTCTTGTCCTGAAATAGCTTGTCTTAAACATTTTTTTGAGTATTTCTTTTTGTTATAGTGTACTGACCCCTTAATTTTTGCAGTTCATCAATACTTAGTCCTGTGTAAAACTCTACACGTTTAGGATGGATTGATAATCTGCATACGATAGGGGTAGTTCCCTTTTTAGTGGTTTTTGATTTCTTCAAAAAGAAGTAAATCTGTAGACGCTGATTCATACGTTTGGTTTTGCGTGTACAGTAGGAGTAACTAGTAAATAAGCATTAAGCTAGTAGTAGTAAATAGTCCACCTGGTTTTTGGGTATGGTCCACCAATAGTCCAACAGTTTCTAGACATTATACCTATAAAAAAGCCCCTAACTCATTGAAAGTTTGGGGCTTTTGCGGACCGGACGGGACTCGAACCCGCGACCTCCGCCGTGACAGGGCGGCATTCTAACCAACTGA
>CAITQQ010000078.1 GCA_903894575.1 uncultured bacterium | reverse complement strand
TGATCTGGATTGGGACAAGTGTAAAAACTCATTTGAAAAATTCCCTAACGCTGCGAAATACCGCGATTTCAGGGAAATGCTGGACAAGTCTGGAAAGGACATTGATGCAGTGACCATTTCAACACCAGACCATTTTCATGCCTATGCCGCCATGGCCTGCATGTCGATGGGCAAACACGTTTATGTTCAAAAGCCGCTGACACACAATATTGCTGAAGCCAGGATGCTTACCGAGGCTGCAAGGAAAAACAAGGTGGTTACCCAGATGGGAAACCAGGGCGCATCCAACCCATTGCAGAAAGTGGCCATGGATTGGTTCGATAAAGGATTGATCGGAACGGTTCATACCGTGAACATCTGGACAGACAGACCAGTATGGCCTCAAGGCATTCCTGTACCTACTGACAAGCCTGCCTTGCCAGCCTCCATGTCTGCCAAGGACTGGGATACCTGGATTGGACCAGCAGCATATACAGACTATAATCCCCTCTTCCATCCTTTCAAATGGCGCGGATGGTGGAATTTCGGTACCGGTGCCTTGGGTGATATCGGATGCCATACCATTGATTCCCCTTTCAGGATCCTTGGTCTTGGCTATCCCACAGAAGTGGAATGCAGCGTAGGATCGGTGTTCATCAGGGATTGGAATCCTGAATACATCCCTGAAGGATGTCCTCCATCCTCACATGTTGAAATCAAGTTCCCTGCAACCAAGAAAAACAACAGTCCGGTGAAAATGGTATGGATGGATGGCGGTATCCGTCCTTTCCACCCCGACCAGCTTCCAGCCAATGAGCCACTGAGCACTGACGGCAATGGCGCCAACGGAATTTTCCTTCATGGTACCAAAGGATTGATGGCCATTGACATGTATGGAAACAGGCCTAAAATCTACCTGAATACAGGAGAGAAGATTGTTGCCCCAGAACCAGACAAAAATGCGGTGAAATTGCCAGAATATGGACACCAGGTTTCCTGGACTGAAGCCTGCAAAGCTGGCTTCAACAGCAAGGCGCACAAGGAACTCAGTTCATCATTTGATTACTCAGGACCACTCACAGAAACTGTGTTGATGGGCAACCTTGCCATCAGGAGTTATATGTTGCGCAAAGAAGTAACAAGATCCAATGGCAACAAGGCATTCGACTTCTACGGAAGAAAGAAACTGCTTTGGGATGGTGCTTCCATGAAGATCACCAACTTCGACGATGCCAACCAGTTTGTATCCAGGATCAACAGGTCTGGCTGGGAATTCAAGAAATAAAGTCGTTCCTTCATTGTTATTCAAGGGCGTTTCTTAACAGAAACGCCCTTTTTTATACCTGCATTACGTAGCCCACATGAGGGCTGATAAGCGTAAATACGTAATCTTGAAAATGCAGTTGCAAAATACTTTTACATCACTAAAAAGCGGCGTAATCTTGTAATGTCAATGCGACGCTAACGATCGAAGCCAGCAAAGACATCCAATCCTAAAACCGAACAAATCCAATCCAAACGAAAAACCAAACCAAAATCCAATCCTAAACCAAACGTCAGTAAAATCCAATCCAAACGAAAAGCCAAAAACCAAATCCAATCCTATCCAAAAATCACAGGCATCCGAATCCATGAAACCGTAAAACAAAAAATTCCGCCTGAAAATATTGCCCCGCTTCTGCGGGGCATTTTTTTACAAAAAAAGTCCCTTTCCATTAAGAAAGGGACTCATCAATGCTGAGTTGTGGCCTGTGCAATAAGCGCTATTTCAACACAGCAAGTGCAGCATCGATATAGGTGAAATTTTCGGGCTGGTGGTGGTGGATAGGCTTTGTTACTTTTGACTCACCCAAGCGCACAACAACAGCATTTTTTTCAGGAATGATGTACACGTACTGACCAAAAAGGCCGTTTTGCGCAATGGCATGAACACCGCTGTGGTTGACCATCCAATATTGATATCCATAAAAATCTACTGGGCCATTGTTCTCGGTTCTGTCCTTCAAATGGGTTGCAGGGGTCGTTGCTTCAGCAATGTATTTCTCAGAGATGATTTGCTTCCCGTTCCAATTGCCCTTATTCAACACCAGTTGTCCGAATTTGGCATAGTCCCTGGCCACTGCATTGAAACAACAGAAGGCTTTCTCATGTTTTTCTGCACCATCGAGCAACCAGAGGGCATTTGCATTGGCGCCCATGGGCTTCATGAATCTTTCAGAAACCAGTGCTGAAATGGACTGTCCAAAAACTTTTTCTACAATCAGGCCCAGCACCTGTGTATCTCCACTGCGGTACTGCCAATAAACACCAGGCGCTTCTTTTTTCTCCATCATGTTCACCATGTATTCCTCGTCATCACCATAATATCCATAGGCATTCATGCTGAAATAACTTTTGTCTCCTTCAAAATAGTTTGTACCTGAACTCATGGTCAGCAAATCCTTGATGCGGACTTTATCCAGCCCATTGGTTTTGAAATGTGGCAAATAATTGCCTGCAGGTTCTTCTACAGATTTGATTTTCCCTTCATCGATAGCAATGCCAATCAGCAGGGAGATGATACTCTTGGCAGCAGAAAAAGATCCACTGATTTTGGCACTGTCATAACCATCCCAATATTTTTCATAGATGAGCTTGCCATCCTGAATGACAAGAAATGCATGGGTATCATTGGAGTCAATGATGGTCATGAACTCTTGTGGAATCTGCTTTTGGTTGTATGCTGAATCGTATGGCCATGCCTGAGGAGCATCCCCGCTTTCAACCACTCTTACAGGATGGGTCTTGTGATCATGAATGGTATGCACACCCCAGGTTGCAAAATTTTTCAAATGTGAAAACCGGTTGGTAAAAGTGAGTCCAACGGTAACCAACAAAACGGCAACAATAAAAACCAATACTTTTTTTAACATAAAAATTGTTTAGCCCTACAAAAATGATTCATCAAAAGTCACCTTGAAGGTAGTACGTTCTATTGAAATGACTTCTTATGGATTACTTTTGCACCAGCAGCAATCCATAAAATAATTTCCAATGCATTTATTATCGGTCGAAGAAATCAGCAGAGAAGAGGAAGGCCGAACGTTGGTTAAAGAAGTTTGTTTTTTCATTTCAGCAGGTAAAAAATTTGCCTTGATGGGTGAAACCGGCTCCGGGAAAAGTACAGTGATGAAGATGATGGCTGGATTGGTGCAACCCAGTGCAGGAAATGCTTTTTTTGAAGGATCGCGCGTCAAGGGACCAGATGAAGTATTGCTGCCAGGCCATGAGGCCATTGCCTATCTTTCTCAACATTTTGAATTGAGAAACAACTATCGTGTGCAGGAATTGCTGGAGATGGCCAACAAGATGGAAGATGAGGAAGCAGCAGCGATTTATTCGATTTGCAGGATCAATCACCTGCTGGATCGCAAGGTGCATCAACTTTCTGGAGGAGAACGTCAACGCATCGCCCTGGCCCGTTTGCTGGTTGGCAAACCGCGACTGCTCCTGCTTGATGAGCCTTTCACCAACCTCGACCTGTTCAACAACAGGATCATCAATGA
>CAITQQ010000077.1 GCA_903894575.1 uncultured bacterium | reverse complement strand
GGATCATTTAAATTATCTGTCCCAGGAAAATCAGACATTATAGTAGCAAGTTTCACCAATTATATTTCAAAAGAAATAACTGTTGGTAGTCTTTCTACCTTCACCATTATTTTGAAGCCTGCTGCTGCAGAACTTGAAAATGTAGTGGTAACTGTTCTTGGCTTTCAAGAAAAAGCGGACAAATTCGGTACAGCCAGTTCAAAAATTGGTGCCCCAGAAGTTGTTCGTTCCGGTGAAACCGGTCTTTTACAAGGTATGGCAGGAAAAGCATCTGGCGTTTCAATCACCAGATCCACAGGAGATCCTGGTGCTGGAGCAAACATCAGAATCAGGGGAGCCAATACCATCACCGGTTCATCTGAACCATTGATCATTTTGGATGGTGTTCCCATCAGTAATTCAGAAGTTCATGGAAATGGATCCAGCTCCACGGGTACAGGTGTTGTTCAGCAATCCAGGCTCAATGATATCAATGCAAATGACATTGAAAGCATTCAGGTGTTGAAAGGTGCATCAGCGTCTGCTTTATGGGGTTCAAGGGCCGCGAATGGCGTACTTGTAATAACTACAAAAAAAGGTAAGGCTGGTGGATTGAACATTTCATACAGCTCTTCATATTCTGTTGATGAAATCAACAGGAAACATCCCATGCAACAGATTTTTGGCCTGGGTTCAGCAGGGCGATTCAGTGCTACCGCCACCAACTCATGGGGTGATAAGATTGCTGAACGTGCAGGTGGTGAAGATGTTGTAACTGGTACTGCTTATTTTCAGGGTTATCAAACAGGTAAAAAATACTATGCTGTAGCACCAGGAACTGCCGCTAATGTTCATGGAGGCAAAAATAGCAAGAACACATATGCTGATAAAAATTTTGACGCAGTATTTGGGAAAGGTCATTTTTGGCAAAATTCACTTTCTTTGAGTGGTGGTAATGATAAGTCTAAGTTCTTCCTTGGGCTTGAAAATTTAAATCAAACGGGTATCATGAGAGCCAACAGCAATTATGTCCGTAATTCTGTTCGCTTCAATTCTGATCATAATTTTGGTAAATACATCAAGTTCAGCAATAAAGCTGCTTTTATCAATGTTAAGTCTGACAGGATCCAAAACAATTCAAACACTGCTGGTCTGTACCTTGGATTGCTCAGGACGGCTCCAGATTTTGACAATACTGATTATATTGGAAGTTATTTTGATGTCAACGGTGTTGAATTCAGGAACAGGCACAGGTCTTACCGTCGGTACATAGGAGACAACGTTCAGCCTACTTTCAATAACCCACTTTGGACCATTTATAACCAAACTGCCAATTCGAATGTAAACCGTTTTCTTATATCTTCTGAGGTTTCGTCAAACCCATTTCCTTGGTTAGACCTTATCCTGAGAAGTGGCATTGATGCAAGCAACGATAACCGCGTCTATTTCTTTCCTGTAGGCTCAGCCGGGGAAAGGTCTGTGGGCAGTTATCGCAATGAAAAAATTGGTGAAGTTGAGAAGAATATCGATTTGATTGCAAGGGCTACTTCCTATCTTTCAGAAGACCTCAAGGGTACTTTGATTGTTGGTGCCAATGCCAATGACCGCAGAAGAGATATTCTCTATGCCGAAGCCAAGAATTTTTTGGATAATATCAATCTTCAAAATTTCATTCTTTCTTCAGACGCCAATACAAATGTCATCAACAGTCTTTTGCACAGGAGTTCCAACCGTGGCTACACCACTGCAAACCTTGAATACAAAGACCAATTGTTCGTGAATGTGTCAGGGGCTTTAGAGGCCGCTTCAACCATTAGCAATAACTTCTTCTATCCGTCAGCAGACGTAGCATGGCAATTCAGCAAGTTGCCTGTATTTAAAAATGAGCGTTTCCTGAGCTTTGGTAAAATAAGGGCAGCATGGGGTAAAGTTGGTGTTCAGCCAACTGCCTATAATTTTGTAACCACTTATGAAACCGGTGTATACAATGCTTACGATGATGGGTTGGCTACTACCAATTTTGGCGGTGGATACAGATTGGACAATGTGAAAGGAAACGATAACCTCAAGCCTGAAGTCAAGACTGAGTGGGAGTTGGGAACAGATTTGCGTTTCTTGAACAACAAATTGAGTCTTTCGATGTCCTACTATCAAAATAAAACAACAGATATCCTGTTGAATGTAGGCCTTCCACCTTCAAGTGGTTTTACCAGCCAGTACAGCAATGCTGCAAACATGGAAAACAAGGGTTTTGAAGCCGATCTGAAATACGATCTGTTTAAAAAGAAAGACTTCAACCTTCAGGTATTGACCAATTTTAGCAGAAACAGGAACAAAGTGATCAGCCTGAGTGGTACAGGTACAATTGACCTTACCTCGCAGTCTGTAAGTTCCAGGGCGGTTGAAGGGTATCAGCTTGGGGTACTTTGGGGCCCTCGTGCGTTAAGGGATGACAAGGGGAATTTTATTTTGGATGCCAATGGTTTTCCCAATGTTGACAATGAACAAGGTGTAATTGGAGATCCTAACCCAGAGTGGAGGGGAGGTGCAGGAATTTCTGCTAGTTACAAGAGCCTGGATTTCAATATCCTTTTTGAAACCGCTCAAGGTGGAGACATTTCTCAAGGAACCAAATCAGTACTGTACAATTTTGGAACCCATGAAGATGTTGGAAAAGAAATTACACTGACTGAAACATTGAAAAATGTAAATGGT
>CAITQQ010000076.1 GCA_903894575.1 uncultured bacterium | reverse complement strand
TGATTGCTTTGATGTAATTGAAATGGGATGGAGCAGCAAGCGCCAGCACATAGCTAAACTCCGTTTTGCCCTTGGGGTTGACCAACCAATGCATGATTCTTTTTCCTTCATGCTTTATCTGGAAAGGAATGGGAACCTGCCGTTGTCCCTGCATCTCAAACAATGCCAGTGCAGAATCCGCAACAAAGCTGAACTCGTCAAGGTTGATGCTTACAGGCACATCAACAAGATTGGTTGTCTTGTCCAACCTGACACTGAAGGAGGCAATTTGCTGTGCACTTGCTTGAACAAAACAAAGCGAAAAGCAAGCTGATAGAAAATAGGAATGCATTTTTTTCATGGCAAATATTTAACCCATTAAAGCTAATGAATTATTGGATTGCAGTTGCCATCCTTGCCATTGTAGAAAGGCTTTCTTTATTGGGATTCCAACGAATCCAAATACCGATCTGCATTGTCCAAATGCAATTGTCTTTTTTGCTCCGGCATTTTGTCAAAGGTTTTGATGAGCATGCCCAGCCTTGGATTTTGCAAAAAGAAATCACGCTGTACGTGCATGAAACGCCAAAACAGTGCATCCCAAACAGCCTGCCAATCACCCTTGGGATAGTCACTCATTTTCATCAGGTAATTGCTGCCACTGATGTATGGTTTAGTAGACATCAGTCCGCCATCGGCAAACTGGCTCATGCCATACACGTTGGGAACCATCACCCAGTCATAGGCATCAATGAACATTTCCATGAACCAACGGTACACTTCATCAGGGTCAAATTCGCAGAGCAGCATAAAATTGCCAAGCACCATCAGTCTTTCAATGTGATGACAATAGCCCGTCTCCAAAATCTTTTTGATGGTGATGTCGATGGGCTCAATGCCAGTGGTGCCCTTCCAAAACGAAGCAGGAATTTTTCGTGTGAAACCCCAATAATTGCGGGTCCTTTCTTCATTGCCCTTGAGTTCATACACAGCCCGGATGAACTCTCTCCAGCCAAGGATTTGCCGGATGAACCCTTCCAGTGAATTGATGGGAATATCATGCGCTCTGGCATAGGCCAAGGCCTGATCAATGACATACGCTGGGGTCAACAAACCAACATTGAGCATGGGCGTCAAGACCCCATGGTGAAGAAATTTTTCTTTTGCAACAATGGCATCCTCATAGGCCCCAAATTCAGCAAACCTCGTCGCAAAAAATGCCTTCAGCCATTGTTTGCTGTCTGCAAAATTGGTTGGATAAATGAATTGAGTATTGATGCTTCCATAATTGTCCGGAAAATATTTCCTGGTGTATTGAACAGCTTCTTCATGCAGTTCATTCGATGCTAAAAAATGTATTTTGGGAGGAGTCTTTCCTTTGGGATACTTCAAGCGGTTCTCGTCATCAAATGTCCACTTCCCACCAGTAGGAATTTTATCAGTGTCCATCAAAATATTTCTTTGCTGGCGCTGGTATTTGTAAAAATCTGTTTGGAACATTCTTTTTCTGCCGGAAAAATAATTGGCATTTTCCTCAGTGCTCATCAAAAAAAGCGGAGAAAGATTTTTAAGTGCATTCACACCATGTTTATCGCAGGATTGTTTGATGCGCTTTTCAAGCCATTGATCCGTTGTGTCAATGTATTCAAAGGCATCAATACCTGTCGATTTGAAATGAGCAATCAGTTTCCTTATATCAGACAAATCATTGAAAGCATCGATGTACTCAACATGTATATTGAGAGAAGCCAAATGGCTTTGATAGGCCTTCATGCTGGCGCGATGAAATAGAATTTTCTGTTGATGAAAATTATACTGCCTGAAATAGAGCCATTCTTCAACCAGGTAAATGGTATCACATTTTTCAAGCAGGGGGTTTTGCTCAAAAAGTTGATGCGGAAAAAGAATGCCTATCCTCATGTTTGATTGAATTGTTGTTTATGCAACAGATGGAAATACAAATAGTTTCCAGCGGATGTTTATTTTGTTTTTCGGGTTGAAGTCCTTCTGCCTGAAGTGTTGACATGCTTGCTTAAAATCCTGCTGCCTTCTGTTTTAACGGCAGTTGTTTTTTTGAAACCCCATACCTGATCACTGGCTGTTTTCCGTGTGGCCTCAATGTCTACAATGGGGTTGGGATAGTCCCTGCCAATGAGAACCTGATAAAAATCCTGTTCCATTGCACTCATTTTCCAGGGCTCGTGTATCAGCGCTGCAGGAACATTTTTTAATTCGGGAATCCATTGTTTGATGAAAACACCCTCGCCGTCGTGGTCTTCTGAATTTTTGATGGGATTGTAGATCCGAATGGTATTGATGCCAGTTACACCAGACTGCATTTGCAATTGAGGATAGTGTATGCCAGGCTCATAATCCAAAAACTGTCTTGCCAGAAAATGAAGGTCTCGCCAGTCTTGCCAGAGATTGAACACAAAAAAAGAAACCACCATGGCCCTCATCCTGAAATTGATATAGCCTGTTTCCACCAAACAACGCATGCAGGCATCCACAATCGGCACACCTGTTTTGCCTTCCTGCCAAGCTTTGATATAGGCTTCGTTCCTGGGCTTGACAATGGTATCGTATGCGGAGTTGATGTTGTGAAATTCCATGCGGCATTCATCTTCAAATTTTTGCATGAAATGACAATGCCAATGCAATCGCGAAATAAAATTTGAAAGCGCCCTTTTGTTGCTGGCCAGCGCATAGTGCTGGGCGGTATGTTGAAAGACCATTCTCATGCTGATGTTGCCATAACTGAGGTAAGGCGAAATCCTGCTGCACCCTTTCCGGCTCAATGCCGGCTTGGAAATGTATTTTGAATAGTTGACATAACGCTCCGATAAAAAACTCTTCAAGTATTTCCAGGCAAAGGTCTCGCCACCCTGTTGAAATGAAGGATGTGGGGTGCGGATAGCAGGATCAAGCTCAGGGCCCTTGATGCTTTCGTAGATTGTTTCATCCAACAAAATGGCTTTAAGGCTGGGCAGATCCACCGTTTTAGGAGTCTCTAGCATGGTTTCTTTCCAACGCTGCTGCCATTCTTTTCTTGACTTCAGTTTTCTGACAACACCATTGTGTCGGGATTCCTTCCAGGCAATATCGTTGATGGAACAATATTCCTTCACGGCAAGATCCCGGTCGTAGGTAATTTTATTCCCAATTTCCTGGTGCGAATAAATCGCCTTGATAGTATAGTGCTGCCCCAGTGCTTGAAAAACAGGAATCACCTCTTGGTGGAAAACATGAATGCGAGCTTTGATGCCATCCAGTTTGGATTGCATGTCTTGCAGGGATTGGTAAACAAAACGCCAATGACGCGTATCGCTGTCATCATAGTTCATCACCGAAGGTTCAAAACAGTAGAGCAGCAAAATGGGTAATCCATGCGCTTGTGCTAAGGTTAGCGGTTCATGGTCTGTGAGCCGCAAATCCCGCTTGAACCAAACGATGGCAATGTCTTGTTTTTCCGCTTTGTTCATTTACTTGCGGTATTGGGCGTACAAGGGTTTTTCCATTCTTTTCCAGTAAGCAAAAAATGAGGGATGGTAACCGGTAACCTTGTCTGAGATCCAGTCTCTGGAATCTTCTTGCCCCTTGTAGCCAATGTTCAAAGGATGCTCTTTGAAGTAGATTTCTTTGATGTTGTGCTGATGGCAAAGCTGATCAAAGGATCCAACAAATACCTGCATGTTGGGGACGTTTTTGCTCAGGGCCAGCATGAAGTCCATACAGCGTTCACTGACAGGATAGTTGTTGAAAAATTCGGGGTCCAACAATAAAATGCGATTGCCCGCTTTGCCTGCATGCCAAAGCGGACTGAGGTTGTAGTAATTGTAAACAAATGTTGGGCGATCATTGACAATCTGCAGCGGTGGAGCCTCAGGCAAGATTGTTTGCAAGGATGCAGTTTGCCTGTCTTTCAAATGCTGCGGGCAGTCTGTTGTTTCAAACTGTTCATAAGATTTGTCTAGGAAAGTCTTCACCTGACGGGTATGCGCATATTTGTTGATGTTTTCCTGGTTGGCATAATATTTTTTCGAACTGTTGGCACCCGCAACCCATTGCCAACTGCAGGCATTGCTGGCCCAATCCCCATCCAGCAGGTGATAGTACATCCACCGGGCAGGATGCAACCAATGTGAATGAGCGATGTTGCAAATCACTGAAGCCGTATACATCCTGCAGTGGTTGTGCATGTAGCCTGTTTCGTAAAGCTTGCGGATAGCTATATCTATCGCCTCAATACCCATACTGGCCTCGAGGATGGCGGAAGAAATTTCATGGTTGCTGACTGGCTCCTGCGGGTGCTTGATGTCTTCATTCAGGTTTTTCACCTGCCCCACCCGTTGAAAATAATCCCTCCAGCACAATTCTTTGACAAAAGATTCAATTTGGTTGATGGTATAGCCCTTAGACATGACATGATCAAGCACTTGCTTGGTGCTGATTACACCCCTTGAAATATAAGGAGACAGATAACTGACATCGCCATCCACAAAATTCCTTGTTTTGCCATACTTCAGCGGGTCGATAGCATCTACTCGTTCAAGAATGGTTTGATAATCGGTGGCAAAGCCAGGTTGCATCTGATGACTGATTTGATGGGGTGATGAAGTAACAATAGTTGTCAAATGGGAAGGCTGACAAAATCCATTGTAGAAGTAAACAACAAAAACTGGAGAGTTTGGTTCTTTAAAATCCAAAAGGAATTAACCAGATTACGTCCCTGCACTAATAAGTAAAAACCCTCCAGCCAGAATGGCTTAATTGATCAAACAATCATATCCATCCAACCAACTATCGGCTGGTGCCCGAAGCCATCCATATTGCAGCATTTGACAATATCTGCATGACTTTTTCTTCCTTAAACACGGGAAATGTTTCGTGCCCTGGCCTGAAGTAAAAAACCTTTCCTTTTCCAAGGTTCCAAAGCATCCCCGACCTGAACCATTCGCCTTTTTCCCAGGTTTCTTCAAACAGAACCTGATCTGGTGCAGGCACATGAAAAGGCTCATTGTACATTTCTGTCTGTGGAATCTTGAAATTCTTTGGTAAGCCTTTCATGATGGGATGGTTGGGCTGCAAAACATTTACGTTGCTTGGTTTTCCATCATTTCTAACGGATGGAAAACAACAAATGGGAAGATGAACCTCTGCTGTTTTGTGTCCATCAGGAAACCTTTGCTCAATCATAAATGGCGTGATGCGTGTGTCATATTTGGGGATGGTATATTGTTTTGTTGGAGATACAAATTTGAGATCTTGCTCCTTAAAGGTTCCGTCTGCCAATATCCTGATTTTGGTGATTTCATTCATCGCCTGAACAAATGGTGTTGCCCAATGCGCTGAATGCAACGCAATGAATGACAATTTTCCAGCCTTGATTCTTTCAACAATATCCTTTCCTTTTTGAGGCAATATCTCTGCTTGCTTAACATGACCCCACCAGATCAATACGTCCGTTTCGTTGAGTAACCCTTCTGAAATTCCTTGCTCTGCTTCATTTAATCCTGAAGAAACAACTGTAAATGCCGGATTCTTTTTCAATTGTTCTGCAATGCAGTTTCCCAGAAAATTATCATAGGCTTCTTTTTCGGCTTCGGATCTTTCATCCCAAATGAGGATGCGAATTTTTTTTGCATTTACTGACGCTGCATTGAGGTATGAAGGCATAAGCAATGCTGAAGCGGCAGCAATGGAAGTGTTTTTTAAAAACAATCGTCTTTTATTTTCCATGATTTACAATTGATAGTCATCAAATTCGTCTACCGTTTCATCAATACTCCAGCATTAATTTGATCCCTATAAAGTTACGCGTTTGCCATCTCCCAATAATCTCTATTTTTGGTCATCACAACTAACTGTCTGATGAATACAATCAAATACTATTTTTCTGTTGCCCTGCTCATTTGCATTACACTGCTGGGTTGCATTTCATCGGGCTTGCATAAATCATATACCGACTGGAGGGTTACTGGTGGCAGCAGGGAAAACTTGCATTACTCCTCCATCAAACAAATTGATACCAACAACATCCAAAACCTGGAAATTGCCTGGATCTATCATACTGAAAACAAGGACCAGACGCGTTTTGGGGCCATGGAATGCAATCCGATCATCATCGATTCTGTGATGTTTGGTGTATCGCCTAAACTGAAACTCTTTGCGGTCAATGCCCGCACGGGAAAAGAGATATGGAGCTTCAACCCTGCAGATTCAGTAGCCAACAAAACCTGGCACCGCAACAGCGTCAACATGAACCGGGGTGTGGCCTATTGGGCTGAGGGTGAAGACAAACGCATCATCTACACGGTTGGTCCGGTGGCCATGGAAGTGAATGCAAGCACGGGTAAATTGATCAGCAATTTTGGAAACAATGGCGGCATCAACCTTGCAGCAGGGCTTGGGCGGGATTCCACAAAAGTCTTTGTTGCGCCCACCTCTCCGGTGATGGTATACAAAAACCTGTTTTTCCTGAGCGGATTGGTGGGTGAAGAAACTCCTGGGCATATCCGCGCTTTTGATGTGAAAACGGGCCAGCAAAAATGGATTTTTCATACCATTCCTTATCCCGGCGAAGCCGGTCATGAAACCTGGGAAGACAGCACGGCCTATAAATACATGGGGTCCACCAACAGCTGGGCCGGCTTTAGCCTGGACGAGAAAAGAGGAATTCTTTTTGCACCCACCGGCAATCCTTCCAACGATTTTTATGGCGGCGGCAGGCTGGGGATGGGACTCTATGGCAATAGCCTGCTGGCCATCAATGCCGAAACCGGAAAACTGATCTGGCATTTCCAGACAGTGCACCACGATGTCTGGGACATGGACCTTCCCGCACCTCCTGCCCTGATCACGGTAAAACACAATGGTAAAATGGTTGATGCAGTGGCACAAACAACCAAAACCGGATTTGTATTCCTGTTTGATCGCGAAACGGGTAAACCGCTTTTCCCGGTGGATGAAGTTCCTGTTGATTACATGAGTCCGCTGAAAAACGAAAAACTCTGGCCTACCCAGCCCATGCCCCGTTTGCCCAAACCCATAGTACGACAGGCTTTCAATCATGCTGATTTGAACAAACTGGTCAGCGATTCCAGCTATCGTGATATTGAGAAAAGATTCAAAAGTTATCGTTCAGGAAAAATGTTCAATCCACCATCAACGGAGGGAACCATTATTTTACCGGGATACGATGGCGGTGCAGAATGGGGCGGACCCGCATTTGATCCGTCAACAAAACTGCTTTATGTCAATGCCAATGAAATGAGCTGGGTGTTGAACATGGTTGAAAACAAGCCGGATAAAAAAACGGTAAAAACAAACCTTGAAGCTGGGGCAACACTCTATAGTCAGCATTGCATGGGTTGTCATGGCCCCGAAAGGCTTGGTGGTGGTGATTATCCGTCCATCATTGGTGTGGAGAAAAAATATACAACAGAAACATTCAACCAGCTGATCACTACAGGAAGAAGAATGATGCCCGGCAACAACAGCCTGAGCAGCGCGGAAAAAAATGCCATTGCGGCATTCATCCTTGACCTGAAAGATGAGCAGCAAAAACCATTTGTTGGGCCAGCATCAAAAAATGGAGCACCGCCAAAACAAGGCTATGGCTTCACGGGATACAATAAATTTTTAACTCCCGAAGGTTTCCCTGCGATCCAGCCACCTTGGGGATCACTGACCGCCATCAATATGAATACGGGCCAACATGAATGGAAAATACCCCTGGGTGAATTTGAATCTTTGAAGGCGAAAGGCATTCCGGCAACCGGCCGCGAAAACTATGGCGGGCCCGTGGTTACTGCCGGTGGTCTGGTTTTCATTGGCGCCACTGCTGACGGAAAATTCAGGGCCATCAACAAACGAACAGGTAAAATCCTGCTTGAACTGGACCTTCCTGCTCCGGGTGTGGCAACTCCTTCCGTTTATGCAGTAAATGGCAAACAATTTATCGTCATTGCCTGCGGCGGCTCAAAATGGGAAGGCAAATCCAGCGATGCCTATGTGGCGTTTGCGTTGAAGGATCAATAAAAATCAATTGACTTTTATTATGAATGAGCATTGGGTTTAACTATAACATTTCCATAAACCTTTTTCCATCTGCAAGTCGGTAACTTGGAGTTTGCAGAACCGCAACTGTTCCAAAACACCAAAACAATTTACATGCGTATTTTTTTGATGGTCTCACTGGTTTTTTATTTCGTCAATGCCGAAGCACAATCCATCCCCGCCAATACCGGCAGCAATTTCAAGGCTTCAGATGCGAAAATATTTTTGGATCACCACAACAAGGTGCGTGCTGAAGTGGGCGTAGGAAAACTGAATTGGAGCAGCGAACTTTCAAACTATGCGCAATCCTGGGCCAATGAACTGGCTGCCAAAAAATGCAAGATCAAGCACAGCGAATGCGTTGATGCAAACGGAAGAGTCCTGGGTGAAAATATTTTCTGGGGAAGTTCTTCAACATTGTATGGAACCCTAGATGCCTCCACCTCTTGGTATGAGGAAAAAGCAGATTACAATGGTGAGACCATCGGAGAGACAAGAGGAAAAAAAGTAGGGCATTATACCCAAATGGTTTGGCGCTATACCCGTGAAGTGGGAGCAGGGGTTGCCTATTGCCCCAATGGCGGAATCATTGTGGTGGCCAGCTACCATCCCGCAGGAAATATTGTTGGATCGGTTCCGTATTGAAACAAAATTTCACCCATTTGAATGATATTGCAGCAATACAAGTAGAAACCGATGAAAATACTGATTACTGCAGACTGGCACTTGGGGAAGAAACTGCACATGGAGGACTTCGGGCAGGACATGGCCCTGTTCCTGGACTGGCTGCTCAGGTACATTGGAGAAAATGAAATTGATTACCTGCTGGTGGCCGGGGACATCTTTGACCAGAACAATCCTTCCAACGAGGCCACGAAACAATACTATGATTTTCTGGTACAGTTGCCTGGCAAGGGCTGTAAGGCGATTATCACCGCCGGCAACCACGATTCCCCCTCATACCTTGATACGCCTTCATCCCTTTTGAACTCCCTTGGAACAACCGTGGTGGGCCGGTTTCCCGGAATGGATCAGGTTGAAAAAATATTGATCCCTGTTGCCAACCGTTCAGGCAAGACCGAAGCCATTGTTGCCGCAATCCCCTTCCTGCAGGATCGTTTCATCCGCCAGGTAGGCGAAAGCGAGGGCATAAAGGAAATCGACATAAAAATCCGGGAAGGCATGCGCAAGGTTTTCAAGGGCATCGGTGATGAAATGAAAAAACGTTTCCCCGACCAATTGCATATCGGCATGGCGCACCTCCACGCCCAAGGCACTAAAGCCAGCGAGGCAGAAAGAGAGATACAAATAGGCAATGAATTGGGCATTCCGTCTGATGCGCTGGACCAGTTCAATTATCTGGGATTGGGTCATATCCATACCGGACAGCCCGTGCTCGAAGGGAAGATTCATTATGCCAGCAGCCCAATTTCACTGGGCTTTTCTGAAAACGTTTACAAGCACAAGATCATCCAACTGGATATAGATGGAAACAGTTTCAAGCAGACCTTCATCCCCGTTCCAAGATTCAGGTCGCTTTACCAGGTAAAAGGAACCATGCAGGAAGTGGAGGAGAAACTGGCCTTGCTAAAATGCAAATACGACCTGCCGGCCCTGCTGGACCTTTCGATTGATGAACCAACTTTTGATCCAAAGCTCATGCCAAGGATTGAAGCATTGAAAAATGAGATGTCTGCGAAGAACCTTAAGGTCGTCAGCCAGCGGGTGATTTTTCGTGACAAATCCATCAGCAGAAAACTCGGAACCTTGGCCCATGAAAGGGTAAATGACCTTCAACCAGCCGCCGTTTTTGAGAAGATCATTGAAGGGCGGGAAGAGAATGAAGAAAAAAGCGCACTCAAAGACCTCTTCAACACCATTCTTGCTGACGCAACCCAACAACAACCATGAAAATACTCAAGCTGAATTTCAGCAATATCAACTCATTGAAGGGAGAATTCAGTATCGATTTTGAAAGCCCCGAACTGGCCAATGCCGGCCTTTTTGCCATTACAGGGCCTACTGGTGCTGGCAAGAGTTCCATCCTCGATGCCATCACGTTGGCATTGTATGGTTATACGGCAAGGTTCCAGGAGATTACAAAAACAACCATTGAGGATGAAAAAGGCATCATCACCAAGGGCACAACTGAATCTTACGCTACCATCACTTTCCAGGTCAATGGCGAATCCTATCGCTCGCAGTGGTCGGCCGGTTTGACCCGTTCCGGGAAGCTGAGTAAAATCCTGTTGAAAGTCAGCAAGCAGGAGCATGGTGAATTCAAGCCCATCACTGATAAGCTTAAGGATTCAAGGGCCGAGATCATCAAGATCATTGGCCTTTCGCAGGAGCAGTTCACACAGGCCATCGTCCTGAGCCAGGGCAAGTTTGATGAATTCCTCAGGGCCCCAAAAGCCGACAGATACAAGCTCCTGGAAATCATCACGGGAACTGTAGTTTTCCGTGAAATTGGAAGACTGGCTTTTGAGCGACACCGTGAAGTCAAGGAAAGAATCCGGCAATTGACCGAAACCATGGGGGCGATTGAGGTATTTTCAGAATCAGATATTGCTGAAATTGAAGAAAAAAAACAGGCCCTGTTAAGAGAGCAGCATGATGGAGAGCAATTATTGGCAGCACTCAGGAACAAAATCAAAACAAAGCAAGACATAGCTTCATTGCATGATACGCTTAGATTACTGGGGGAAGAAAAAGACAAACTGGCAAAAGAAGAAACATCCCTTTCAAGCGCCATGGAACGTCTCCGTGATGTTGAAAAAACAGCTCCATTGCTGAATCAATGGAATGGACTTCAATCCATGAAAAAGGATTTATCGGATGAACAAAAGGCAATTGAAGAGGCCTCTTCATCACTAAAACTGTTGCTGGATCAAAGGTCTGGGGTGATCAACAATTTTTCAAGTAAAAGCAGGAAAACAACAGATGAGAAAGGATTTATTGATGCATTGGATAATTTTTTCAACTTGTTGGATGGGATGGATAAAAACATCGCCACACTGGAAACAGAAATCAGCACAATAAGATTGTCCTTGGCTAATTTCATCAATACCCTTCCTGAAAAAACAAAAACAATTCTAAAGCCCATCAGCGCTGATACTGTCCAATTGAAAAAATACGTAACGGGGCAGCAGGAGATTCTTCGTAAAAATGTATTGCCGGACGCTATCAAGAACCAGCACTTTCAGGATGCCATCACAGCGCAGCAAAAAAAGATTACCGAACTCAACAACTGCCTGACCATTGCTGCACTCGTGCAAAACAATGAAGACGACAAAAAAAAGAACACTGAAGAAGTCGTCAACTTGACAAATCAAATCAATGCATTGCATACATCAGTTCAGGCACTGGATACATCTATTGATATCGAAAACGCTGCACTGGAGGTTTTGCTGAAAGCGGTTGAAGCCAACA
This sequence comes from uncultured bacterium, assembly GCA_903894575.1. Lineage (GTDB taxonomy): Bacteria > Bacteroidota > Bacteroidia > Chitinophagales > Chitinophagaceae > Pollutibacter. Next base: position 1,093 of record CAITQQ010000076.1, on the reverse strand, counting down.
ATGCCATCCTGTCAATGGACATCCACCGGCAGGCATTGGTTGATGGAAAGCCATGCCCCTGCTGCGGTTCAACCTCCCATCCTTATGCCATCAACCTTCCAACGCTGAACAATGCGCTGCAAGAAGACTACAACCAAAGGAAAGATGCCAACGAGAAAAATATCAATGTAAGTAGAGAAACAAAAACAACAATCGGGCTTTGGGAAAGGGACAAGCTCAACAAAGAAAAAAACATTCAAGGCATTGACCAGGAGTTGGCATCAAGTAAAAGTGATTTGAAACATCGGTTAGATGCATGTGCATTGCCCGAAACCGCTGACCAGGAAATGATCCAACAATCCATTACACAGTCTGAAGAAAATATCAAGGTGATCAAGCTTCACCAGGATTGGGAGACCGTTGAGGACAGCCTGATCCAGTTCATCAAAGACATGGACGTTTTTCAGCAAAAGCAGTCGGGCCTGAACGATCTGAAAAAAGAAAGAACTGAAATATTTACGGGTGGTGATATCAGTATTTTCAGGGATCAGCTGAAGCAGGAATGGACAAGAATCGAAACGTCAATATTGACGCAACAACAAAACATTGAAAAAGCCTCCTTAGCAATAGAACAGCTTCAAGAACAAATAAAAAAAGAGGACATTTCCTTTGATGCATCAATGCTGAAAAATGGTTTTGCAAACAGGAATGATTTCATGCATGCCATGGCAGATGCAGACACCATCCAATCAACAAAACAGCTGATTGATGATTTCAAAAAAAGGAAAGATCAACATGCCGGACAACTCATCCAAGCCAACAAAGACTTGCTTTCCAAACAGGCCATGGATGACGTTGCGTCCACCCTTGAAGCCCTTTTATCAACAGAAAAAGAACAGAAGGATTTACTGGACAAGAACCTGCTCGAGCAGGGGAAGATCATTGAATCGCTACAACTGGATACTGAAAACAAGCAAAAGCACCAGGGCATTTTGAATCAACTGGAGCTGATGGAGCAGGAAGAAAAAATGTACAATATCCTCAACAACTATATTGGCGATGCCCAAGGCAACAAGTTCAACAACATTGTACAGCGCATCACCATGCGCCATCT
>CAITQQ010000075.1 GCA_903894575.1 uncultured bacterium | reverse complement strand
TCTTTTTTCTGCCAACTCAAAAGAAATCCTGGTTCTCGTTGAGTTTTCATAAAAAAGATTAACGATAGTGATGTCCCTAAGTGAGGGTACTTTTTTGATTGGCCTTTGAAGTACTTCCTTGAATTGACGGGCTGTATCTAAAATAAGTTGAATGTCTCCCGGAAGGAGGTCTCTAATGCCGAGCAAATGTTTTGAGCTTAGTTGCATTAGGGAGCAAATTTATGGTTTACAGTTGTATTTTGGCGACAAATTTTTGCGGCATCAAATGCTATCATATAAGATCACCCTTTTTTCATCCCCCCACATCACTTTCACTTTCTGTGTAACAATGGAATCAATCGATTTTCCAACATAATCAGGCTGGATAGGAAGTTCTCTGCTGAACTTGCGATCAACCAAAATACACAATTCCACTTTCTGAGCGCGTCCATTGTCCAGCAAGGCATCCATTGCCGCCCTGATGGTCCGGCCAGTATACAGTACATCATCAATCAGGATAACCTTTTTCCCTTCAATGGAAAATGGAAGATCGGTTATACTGGGGATATGGATTTGTCCCCTGAAATCATCTCTGTAAAAGGTGATGTCCAGTTTCCCGTATGAGATGCTAACCTCCGGATGAATGGTTTGGATATACTGCGTGATGAAATCACTGATGGCAATTCCTCTTGGCTGAATACCAATGATGCAAGTATCTGTAAAAGGATAATGGTTTTCAATCAACTCATGGGCCAACCTTTTTAAGGTTAACTTGAGCTGATCTTCTTCCATGATGGTATTGACTCCTTTCATTGTTCAATTGACTTAGTGTAAATGTATGAAATCCAAATCTTTTGATTACTCAGGTTGCATGAAAGGATACCTGTAATCTTTGGGAGGATCAAAGGTTTCTTTGATGGTCCTTACACTCAACCAACGGTATAGGTTGATGGAGAATCCTGCCTTGTCATTGGTGCCAGAACCCCTTGCGCCTCCAAATGGTTGTTGTCCTACAACAGCACCAGTGGGTTTATCATTGATATAGAAGTTCCCAGCGGCATTCCTCAATGTTTTTGTTGCTTCTACAATGGCGGCCCTGTCTTGGGAAATGATTGAACCAGTAAGGGCATAAGGTGAAGTCTGGTCAAGCAACTCAAGTGTTTCACTGAACTTCCGTTCAGGATAGACATACATGGTAAGCACTGGTCCAAAAATTTCCTCGCACATGGTAACATATTTGGGATCAGTTGTTTCAATCACCGTGGGCTCAATAAAATAACCAATCGATTTGTCGCAGTTACCCCCTGCAATCACTTTTACCTTGGATGATCTTTTTGCCTTATCGATATAAGACTTGATTTTGGTAAAAGATTTATCGTCAATGACGGCAGTGATAAAATTGCTGAAGTCTTCGACAGAACCCATTTTAAAGCTTTTGATGCCCGCAATCAGTCTTTTCCTCACAGCAGCGGCAAGGTTGGAAGGGATATAGGCCCTGGAAGCGGCAGAACATTTTTGTCCCTGGAATTCAAATGCACCCCTGAGCAAGGCAGTTGCCACAACATCAGGATCAGCAGAAGGATGCACCATGACAAAATCTTTTCCGCCGGTCTCCCCTACAATCCTGGGATAAGAACGATACCTGGAAATATTTTCTCCAATGGTCTTCCACATCTGGTTGAAAACACCTGTTGAACCTGTAAAATGTACTCCCGCAAACTGCGGATGGCTGAAACATACAGATCCAAGTGTAGGGCCATCAACATATATCAGGTTGATGACACCATCAGGCAAGCCGGCTTCTTTCATGATGCGCATGAACATTTGTGCTGAGTAAACCTGGGTGTTGGCACATTTCCAAACAACAGTATTACCACAAAGTGCAGCTGAAGCTGGAAGGTTTCCACCGATGGCTGTGAAATTGAAAGGACTGATCGCCAAAACAAAGCCCTCCAACGGACGGTATTCGAGCCTGTTGTGGATGCCCGGAGCACTCACTGGTTGTTGTTGGTAAATTTCTCCAAGGAAATGAACATTGAACCTCAGGAAATCAATGAGTTCACATGCGCTGTCAATTTCTGCCTGAAAAACATTTTTGCTTTGCCCCAACATGGTGGTGGCATTCATGTATGGCCTGTAACGGGTAGCAATGAGGTCTGCTGCCTTAAGGAAGATGGCAGCCCGGCTTTCCCAAGGCATGGCCTCCCAGTCATTTTTGGCAGCCAATGCAGCATCAATGGCCATTTTAACATGTTTGGCCTCTCCCGCATGGAAATATCCCAAGAGATGTTTGCGCTCATGTGGAGGACGCATGGCCACTTTGTTATTGGTCCTGATTTCTCTGGAACCAATGTACATGGGCACATCTATACTGGTGGATTTCAACTCATTGATGACCTCTTTGAGTCTGTTTCTTTCAGTTGACCCTGGCACATAGGTTAAAATGGGCTCATTGGGAGGAATTGGCAAACTATAATGACCGTTGTTCATGTATCGATATTTTAAGTTGAAACATTTTCTTTTTCCATCATGAGATAGGCCTTGATAAAACCATCGAGGTCTCCATCCATTACCGGTTGAATATTACCCACTTCATGGTCAGTCCTGTGATCTTTGATCATTTTATATGGATGAAAAACATAACTGCGGATCTGACTACCCCACTCAATTTTTTTCTTGGAGGCATTGTTGGCATTTTTGAGCTCTTCACGCCTTCTCATTTCTTCTTCGTACAGTTTACTCTTTAACATCTTGAGGGCTTTTTCCCTGTTCTCACCCTGGGTTCTCGCCTGCTGACATTCAACAATGATGCCACTGGGTGTATGCTTAAGCCTTACAGCCGTTTCTACCTTGTTTACGTTTTGTCCACCCTTTCCACCCGAGCGGTAAAACTCCCATACCAAATCAGCAGGATTGACTTCAATCTCGATGGAGTCATCTACCAGCGGATAAACATATACAGAAGCAAAAGAAGTATGTCTTCTGGCATTGCTATCAAAAGGAGAAATTCTTACCAATCGGTGAACACCATTTTCTGCCTTCAGAAAACCATAGGCAAACGGACCTTCAAACTGCAATACGGCTGATTTTATACCTGCACCATCACCATCCTGCCAATCCAGTTCTGTCACTGTCCAACCCTGTTTTTCACCATACATCCTGTACATCCGGACAAGCATCTCGGCCCAGTCCTGGCTTTCCGTTCCACCAGCACCACTGTTTACCTGGAGCACGGCAGGAAGTTCATCTTCGGGTTGGTTGAGGGTACTCTTGAATTCAGCTTCATCCAAGGCCGCAATAGCTTTGTCATTGGCCAGCTTTACTTCTTCCTCAGAACATTCTCCTTCTTTCCAGAATTCAAACAAGACCACAAGGTCCTCTACAGCAGCATCTGTTGAAGTATAAAGGTTGAGCCAGTATTCGTTGAGCTTAATGGTTTTGAGGATCTCAGTAGCACGCTTGTTATCATCCCAGAATCCGGGAGATTGTGACTTTAGCTTGTCCTCATTTATTTTATATCGTCGATTTTCGACGTCAAAGAAACCTCCTCAAGACGGATAGGCGGTCTCTCATACTCTTTATTTGTTCAATTGTCATACAGAGCAAAATTAAGTCAATTCATTGAATGCCAATTCAAAATAATTTTTTTAGAACCATCAGGGATAAATTTTGTTTGAGGTGTATGATTCAGGCATATAACTTTTTGTACTCATGGCAACTTTTCCCTGAAAAGGGTATTTATGAAAAAGGGGAAAGACCCAAATCCGGAATATATAAGTTGACTGCCTCAGAAGAGAGGAATAACCTCAGTGTAGAAATGAATTGGGTTACACTAGAGAACCAGGCATTTTCATCC
>CAITQQ010000074.1 GCA_903894575.1 uncultured bacterium | reverse complement strand
GCCCTGGAATCCAGCCTTGATGGCAAGAAGTTCTACAAGCTCGCTGACATCCCCTTTGCCGATCGCGTGGGCTTACAAAACATTGTCTTCTCCAGCGAAGCGGCAGCAGAAAGCTATTTTAGGTTGGCCATGACGGATGATAACAACAAAACCAGCTATTCCAACATTGTGAATTTGGTCAAGTCCTCCAACACTATACAAATTGTCAGCATAGCTCCCAATCCATTTACTGATTTTCTTGGCCTGAGCCACTATACCACAAAAGAGGATGTTTTGATGATCAACATCATGTCACCAACAGGCCAAGTAGTTTTGGCAGATCGATACGCATTGAAAGTGGGTCAAAACAACTTACGGTTGTTGACCAGCAATCTCGCCAAAGGCCTTTACCTGGTATCCCTTAAGAAAATAAGTACTGGTGAAACCCAAATAACAAGAGTACTCAAAAATTGATCCGTACCCCATAAAGAAAAGAAGGCCTCATCTTGAGGTCTTTTTTGTTTTACACCTATGCCGTCCCTTTAAGATAAGTTGACACAAAAGTTGGCTTATTATGTTTAACTTTATAATACCCAAACAAGCAGATGCAGCGAACAAATGGCAGCGGAACTTGTTTAGGGAATAGATCCTAATTGCGTTCAATATGACACAAATCGAAGCCGGTGCATTGCTCAAAGAAATCAACTCTCCCGACGATCTTAAAAAGCTGGGCAAGGAAGAACTCTACAAAGTTTGTGATGAACTGAGGCAATACATTGTTGATGTGGTCAGTGTGCATGGCGGTCATTTTGCTGCAAGCCTCGGTGTGGTTGAACTTTCTGTAGCCCTTCATTATGTGTACAATACACCCTATGATCAATTGGTCTGGGACGTAGGCCATCAGGCCTATGGACACAAAATACTTACTGGCAGAAGGGATAATTTCCATACCAACAGAAAATATGGCGGACTCAGTGGATTTCCCAAAAGGACAGAAAGCCCTTATGATGCTTTTGGTGTCGGGCATTCATCCACTTCCATTTCTGCAGCGTTGGGGATGGCCATTGCAGCAAAATACAATGGGGAGAAAGACCGAAAATCAGTAGCGGTTATTGGAGATGGTTCAATGACAGCGGGAATGGCCTTCGAAGCCATGAACCATGCAGGTGTAACAGATGCCGACATGCTGGTGATCCTGAATGACAATTGCATGAGCATTGACCCCAATGTAGGTTCGCTCAGAGAATACCTTACAGATATCACCACCTCACATACCTACAACAAACTCAAGGATGATATCTGGAATACGCTTGGAAAACTTCCCATTGGAGGAAATTTCAGCAGGGAAATGGCCAGTAAACTTGAACACAGCATCAAGGGCTTCATCAACAAAAGAAGCAACCTGTTTGAGTCCATGAACATGCGTTATTTCGGACCGATCGATGGGCACAACATCACCAAACTGGTTGATACCCTGAAAGACCTGAGGGACATACCAGGCCCCAAGCTGCTCCATATCATCACCACCAAAGGAAAGGGATATGCATTGGCCGAAAAGGACCAGACCAAATGGCATGCCCCAGGACTGTTTGATAAAGTGACTGGTGAGATTTTCAAAAAAACGTTTGATACACCCCAGCCTCCGAAATACCAGGATGTATTTGGCAAGACCATCGTTGAACTTGCTGAAAAGAACAAGAAGATTTTTGGCATCACTCCTGCAATGCCTTCGGGTTCATCACTCAAATTCATGATGGATGAAATGCCAGACAGGGCTTTTGATGTGGGCATCTGTGAACAGCATGCTGTTACATTGAGTGCAGGAATGGCAACACAGGGATTGAAAGTCTTTTGCAATATCTATTCCTCCTTCATGCAACGCGCCTATGATCAGGTGGTGCATGATGTAGCCATCCAAAAACTGCCAGTAGTATTTTGTCTGGACCGCGCAGGACTTGTCGGTGATGACGGGCCCACACACCACGGCGTATATGATATTCCTTACATGCGCTGCATCCCCAACATGATTGTTTCTGCCCCAATGAATGAGGCAGAGTTGAGGGATCTCATGTATACGGCACAGCTAGAATCATCAAATTTACCATTCGTCATTCGTTACCCCAGAGGCGAGGGAATGATGCCAGAGTGGAAAACAACCATGAAGGAAATTGAGATAGGCAAAGGGCGTAAACTCAAAGACGGAAAAGACATTGCTATTCTCTCTTTCGGGCACCCGGGTAATTTTGCTGCTGCTGCTATCAGAAACCTGATTTCAGAAGGCATTACCCCTGGTCATTATGACATGCGCTTTGCAAAACCGCTTGATGAAGAAATGCTTCACGAGGTATTTTCCAAATACAACAAAATCATTACCGTTGAAGATGGGACTGTGGTTGGAGGTATTGGCGCAGCGATATTGGAATTCATGGCAGCGCATGGCTACAAGGCCGATATAAGCATTCTGGGAATTCCTGATCGCATCGTTGAACACGGCTCACAGAAGGAATTGCACAAGGAATGTCATTATGATGCTGATGCGATTGCTGCCACAGCAAGGGAGATGATGAAATCAGTTGTCAGCGTTATTCAATAATGGTGATCAACTGATCTTCTGGGCGTTCATCATTGTATTCAATGATGAAATTGTTTTTCCCTTCACCAATGATGATGGCCAGGTAACTTTGTTGAACAAGTTCCAGCACAGTGAGAAACAGGAAAATCGCATGCAGCCTGTCCTGACAAACGTCAAACACTTTCTCAAAAGACATGGTTTTTTCCTGAGCACTAACTTTCAATACATACTCACGGGTTTCATCCATGGTATAATTGTACCGGTATACCACATGCTGTGGTTTGTTCTGACGATCATGCACCCTTTGCATGACCTTTTCAAAGACTTTCATCAGCTTGAAAAGAGAGATGGATTGTATCTCCGTTCCTTCCGACGACTCCTCTCCTATGGCATGCAAATCCTGTTGGAGATTACCCCTTTTCACCATGAACATCCGCTGTTGTTCAAGCTGCGCAAGCTTCAATGAAGCCTCTTTGAATTTTTTATACTCAAGAATTTTATCAATCAATTCTTTCCTTGGATCAATCTCATTACCCTGCTCATCCAACTCTTTTCTGGGCAGCAACATTTTTGCTTTGATCCTGATAAGGGTTGATATGAAAAGAATGAACTCACTGCTCAATTCGATATTGTCCTCCTCAGACTTTTTGATAAAAGCCAGGAAGTCATCAATGATGCTGGTGATGGGGATATTGTAAATATCAAGCTCATCTCTTTCAATAAAGAAGAGCAGAAGGTCGAATGGACCTTCAAACTGGGGTAATCTGATCTGGTAAGAGGCAGTGTTCAAAACGGTTGATTTGAAGTAGGTAAGGCGACAAATATAGGAAATTGATGCAAAAGAATGAAGATGGGTAGGCAATTTTAACGACCTTCGCCCTCCAAAAATCATTTAACGTGAAATGGATCCTGTTCATCATTCTCTGCCTCACCTGGGGAAGTTCTTTCATCATCATGAAAGGGGGAATGGAGATATTGAGTCCATACCAACTGGCCTCCATCAGGATTATCTCTGCCGGCATAGTCATGCTTCCATGGATATTTACTGCCTATAGGTCAGTTCCAAAAAAAGTGATCCCCGCCCTGATTCTTTCAGGATTTCTGGGAACCCTTTTTCCTGCTTACCTGTTTTGCATTGCCCAAACCAAGATAGACAGTTCGATTGCTGGAATCCTCAATGCCCTGACGCCGATTTTTACCTTGGCGATAGGCATGTTGTTCTTCAACCTTAGGGTAGGCTGGATCAAATGGGTGGGGATGTTGCTGGGTTTTGCCGGAATGATGGTACTTGTTTTGGGAGCCTCCAGACAAATTAACCTTCAGTACATTGGATATACTTTTTTTGTCATACTTGCCACCATCTGTTATGGTCTGAATGTAAACGTCGTGAACCAGTACCTGAAAGACGTTGCACCGCTGCACATAGCAACCATTGCCTTTACGGCATTGATCATCCCTAACCTGATCATCCTGGCTTCAACAGGTTATTTCTCTGACCCTAACCTCCTTAGTGGTCGATTGACAAAAGGAACGATTGCTGGAGCGAGCTTGGGCATCATCAGTACCTGCCTGGCATCAGTAATTTTCTATACCCTGATGAAAAAAGCAGGCCCTGTTTTTGCATCCATGGTAACCTATGGTATTCCACTGGTGGCGATAGGCTGGGGATTTGTTGCCGGAGAGACCATCACGGCCTTACAAATCATGGGAATGGTAGTGATCCTGGCAGGAGTGAGACTGGCCAACAAATAGGCTATACACTCATGATTTCCTTTTCCTTGGCAGCAAGGTGCTTTTCGATGAGCGCAATGAACTTATTGGTCATTTCCTGGATTTCCTTTTCGGCATCAGTAGCAATATCTTCACTCAATCCGTTCTTCTGCATTTTTTTAACTTGTTCAATGGCATCCCTTCTGATGTTGCGGATGGCAACCTTAGACTGTTCTCCTTCATTCTGAACCCTTTTTACAATTTCTTTCCTGCGTTCTTCAGTCATGGGTGGAAGAAAAATACGGATGATGCTGCCATCATTTTGCGGGGTAACACCCAGATTGGCCGCAATGATGGAACGTTCAATCAGTTGCAACATGTTCTTCTCCCAGGGCTGTATGGTAAGGGTTCTGGCATCAGCGACAGAAATATTGGCCACCTGGGCAATTCCGGTTGGAGACCCATAATAATCAACGGTAAGGCCATCAAACATCTGAGGATTTGCCCTACCGGCACGTATTTTGGTAAGCTCTGATTCAAGATGTGAAATCGCTTTTCCCATCGTGGCAGTGGCATCCAACATGTGCAATTCAAGTTCTTCAGACATAAAATGAAATTTTGTCTGCAAATCTACTGAATGAAAATAAAAACAGGAATATAAAACTGAGGCTAATTGTTCAGTTCTGCGGTAGAAGAAATGTTTTTAAGGATAATGGTTGGCTCATTATCCCTTGCAGATGGAGATGCGCTGACGTTCTTTACAGTTTTAGATGAAGGCTTGGACATGAATTTACAATAGCCAGATACGGCTGTGCCTATGAGGAAAAGACCAGCGATGACAAAATTAATGCCCATGGATTGGATGAGGATGGCAAAAGCAATGTATCCTATCGCCATGAGCCCCAGCAACCCAGTAATCTGCATGTGGGATAGCCCCCTTTTCATCAAGAGGTGATGGATGTGATTTACATCAGGATCAAAAGGGGAACGGCGGTGATATACCCTTACCAAGGTTACCCTGAGGGTATCCATCAACGGGACAAACAATGCAGCCAAACCAATAGCAGGTGCAGCTTCAAATTGAAGTGCCGTACCTGGAAGACTTGCCGTATTGATAAATCGAATGACCAAAACGGCATTGACCAAACCCAGCAACAAGGAACCTGTATCCCCCATGAAAATCTTTGCAGGAGAATAATTGTACAACAGAAATGCAAGCAGACTTGCTGCCATGGAAAATGCAAGTATCGAGTAAGCAAAATCTTTTTCTATGGCAAATACCACACCAAAAAAAAGTGTGGAAACCAGCCCCAATGTTCCTGCTAATCCATCAACCCCATCGATGAGGTTGAATGCATTCATCACTACCAGGATGGTGATATAAGAAAAAAGCATAGAAAATAAAGGATTCAGTGCGGTCAGACCCAGAAAGCCATGCAAGGATGTCAATTGAAAATGGCCTGGATAAACCAACAGGAAAGCAGCAATCAACTGCCCTGTAAATTTTTTCATGGGAGAGATCAAAAGAATATCATCCTTCAACCCAAGAAAAAAGATGATGACAGCAGCACCAAGAAAATATTGAAGACCAGGAGTTTCTGAGAAGGAAACCAATGTAGAAACCGACAATAGCATTGCAGCAAAAATTCCCACTCCTCCCAAAGAAGGAATTGGAGTGAAGTGTACTTTTCTCTCGTCAGGGAGGTCAAATAACTTCTTGGCATCCGCAATCTTGATGACCACAGGTATAGAAGTAAAAGCCACAATAAACGAAACAAGAGACGCCAAAAGAACTAAACCCATTGATGGTATTTTTGGTTTTTATCATGAATGGGTTTTTCGTAAAGATATTGGGATACTTTAATCCATTCGAAGTTAGACAATTATAAACGAAAACCAGGTTACCAGATTGTGTTTGAAAATGATTTTTAATAAATAAATTATACGAATAGCGTAAAATTCCTAAATGCATTAGATTTGCCAAAATACTCAATACAATGGCTTCACTGCAAGAAAATGCCTCCCAGATCAGAAGAGATATTGTACGCATGGTCCATGGGGTTCAAAGTGGACATCCAGGCGGTTCATTGGGTTGTGCCGATTTATTGACTGCATTGTATTTCAAGGTCATGAAGCATGATCCGGCATTCAATATGGATGGCGTCGGTGAAGATCTTTTTTTCCTTTCAAACGGACATATTTCTCCTTTGCTTTATTCCTGCCTTGCCCGCACTGGCTATTTTCCTGTCAGTGAACTGGGAAGCTTCAGAAAATTAAATACAAGGCTACAGGGGCATCCCACCACCCATGAACACCTGCCAGGTATCAGGATTGCATCCGGATCACTGGGACAAGGACTCAGTGTGGGCATAGGCGCGGCCCTTGCCAAAAAGCTCAATGGTGATGACAAGCTAGTTTACACCTTGCATGGAGATGGTGAGTTGCAGGAAGGTCAGATTTGGGAAGCGGTCATGTTTGCTGCACACAACAAGGTTGACAACCTGATTGCCACCATTGACTGGAATGGCCAACAAATTGACGGACCAACAGACCAAGTCATGTCTTTGGGAAATATCAAGGAGAAATTTGATGTTTTTGGATGGACGACCCTTGACATGCAGGGCAATGATATGGACGATGTTGTCAAGGTACTTGAAGAAGCCAAATCCTTGACAGGCAAGGGGAAACCCGTTGCCATCATGATGCATACCCTCATGGGGAAAGGCGTTGATTTTATGGAAAATGACCATGGCTGGCACGGCATTGCACCCAATGACGATCAGTTGGCAAAAGCCCTGGCTCAACTTCCAGAAACAATGGGAGATTATTGATCTCAACCCCTCAGGTCAAGCACAGCCAACGCAGCCTTTCTTGCTGGCATCCATGACGCCAGGATGCCGATCAACAGAACGGTTGATGCAACCAGCAAGAAATCTGTCATAACCAATTTTACAGGATAATAGTCGATCAAAAAAGTTGCCCCTTCCAGCGGAACCAACTTGAATCTTGTCTGTAAAAAATAGAGCAGCAATGCGATGGCCATTCCACCCGCCATGCCGATAAAAGACAGCAACATGCCCTCTGCCAAAAATATTTTTTGGAGCAACCCCTGGTCAGCACCCATCGCCTTCAATACCTGAATATCCTTTTTCTTTTCAAGGACCAGCATGCTCAATGCCCCAACCATGTTAAAGGCAGCAACAATGAGGATCAATGAGAAGATACCATAAATCGCAAGCTTCTCAAGTCGAATGGTGGTATACAACATCCGGTTCTGCTCAAACCTGTTTTCAACGCTATACCCCTTACCCAACAGCGATTTTATGGCTGATGAAACAATTTCAGTATTGACCTTGCCATCCAGTTTTATTTCTACTGCACTGTATTCATTTGTGTTCAATCCTGTATATGATTTTACAAAATCAAGATTGGTGATGACATATTTGTTGTCAAACTCAGTTTGAATCGCAAAACTACCCTGGGGATATCCCATGGCCAGACCAAGGGCTGCTGAAGGATCAGCTGAGGGCATATTTTTCTTGGGCAAATAAATGGATACTGGATAAATGCTTCTGTCTGATGCCAAACCCAGCATCTGCTCAACGCCAACCCCCATCACCAGGCCAGGCTTTTGGGCATCTCCGGTATTGAATACGCCCCTGTACATACTGCCGGGCAATCCTGAAACCGTTGGATATTTGTTGTCTACGCCTTTGATATTGACGACTGTTTGTAATGACCCATTTTGCAGTAAAGCCCTTTCCTCTGCAACCAGTGCAATGGCATCAACACCAGGAATACCCCTGAGCCGCTTGAGTTGTTCAGCAGTGAGGTTGATTGTCTTTCCTTTTTCCGGGCCTATCCTTAACTCAGGATAAAAAGAGGAATAGAGTGATTTGACCAGTGATTCAAATCCATTGAAAGCGCTGAGGATGATGATAAGAGAAGCCGTACCAAACATGATGGCAACTACACTCACCCATGAGATGATGTTGATTGCATTGGTTGATTTTTTGGCCCTGAAATAACGCCATGAAAATTTCAGGATCATCGAGAGGTTCATTTGTTGCGTTCTTCGTTGATCTTTTTGAAGATTTCCTCCATCTTGAACACATGGTCCAGCGTATCATCCTTGAAAAACTTCAACTCAGGCACCCTTCTCAATTGCTGCTTGACCCTTTCACCCAGTACTCTTCTCAACTCCCCTTTGCGATCTTCAATTTTTGCAAGCACGGCTTCAGGATCTTTTACCTGAAAGAGACTCAGGTAAAACCTCGCCTCCAGCAAGTCTGGCGTTACCTTAACTCCAGCGATGGAAACCATTCCGCCATTGATCATGTTCAACCCCATCCGGAGAAAAATATCGTTCATTTCCTCCTGAATCACGCCGGCCACTTGTTTCTGTCTTTTGCTTTCCTCCATAACTGATCACTTGATGGATGTAAAATTAGTTACTTTTGGTGCTAATTCTGAAAAAACGTAGAGAACGCAAATGAAAAGCCTCCGAATCATCTTTTCCTACATAAAAAAGTATCCAAAATTGGTGATTGGATATTTTTCACTCAACATATTATCTGCCCTGTTCTCCTTGATTTCACTGACCATGCTGGCACCCTTCCTGACACTGATTTTTGGATTGCAGGGAAATGGTGGAATGCAAACCTCAAGATTCAAACTTGGCAACCTTTCAGATCTCCTGTATGATCAGCTGGCCATATTGACCGCATCTGACCAGGGAAAAATAAAGGCATTGGGCATCATTTGTATTGTGCTGGTAACAGCCATCATGCTCAAAAACCTGTTCCTCTATTTTTCACTATACCTGTTGACACCCATCAGAAACAGCATCATCAACGACATGCGAACAGATATGTTCAGCAAAATCCTTGATTTGCCTGTTGGCTTTTTCAATGAGCAAAGAAAAGGAGACATCATGAGCCGCCTCACGAATGACCTCCAAGATGTGGAATTTTCCACCATCAGTTTTCTGGAAAGCTTTTTCAGGGAACCGATCCTGATTGCTTTTTACCTGTTTGCCATGGTAAGCCTCAGCCCTGAACTTTCTGTATTCCTGTTGCTTTTCTTACCCATAGCAGGACTGGTGATTGGAAGGATTGGCAGATCACTGAAAAAAGTATCAACAGGGGTCCAGGAAAAACTGGGAGAGATTCTCAGTACCATCGAAGAGACCCTCGGCGGGATCCGGGTGGTGAAGGCTTTCAATGCTGAAGGCCAACAGTTGAGGCGATTCAAGAAAGAAAACCATGACCTTTTTGAAATCAAGAACAGGGCCATTCGCAGAAGGGACCTTGCCTCTCCTGTTTCAGAAACATTGGGCATCATCGCCGTTTCCTGCGTATTGTATTATGGCGGGACCTTGGTACTGACCCATGATTTTTCACTCAATGGACCTGATTTCCTTACGTTCATCGCCATTTTTACCCAAATCATCAACCCCCTGAAAGCTTTCAGCACAGCATCCTATAATATTCAAAAAGGAGCAGCCAGTATAGAACGGATTCAAAAGCTGATCATGGAAGAGCAGGCTGTAATGGAGGACCCGAATCCTTTGCCCATCACAGGCTTCAATGAAACAATTGAACTCAGGGATGTTGTTTTTGCCTATCCCGACAAAAGCATTCTGAACAAAATCAACCTGACCATCAAAAAAGGCCAGACCATTGCCCTTGTTGGATCTTCGGGTGCAGGAAAATCCACCCTGGCTGACCTCATTCCCCGCTTTCATGATGCGACATCCGGCGAGGTACTGATAGATGGCGTCAACATCAAAAAATACAAGATCAAAGACCTCCGCAACCTCATGGGAATTGTAACACAGGAGCCCATTCTCTTTAATGATACGATCAGGGCCAACATCTCCCTGGGCAATGAAAAGGCTACGATCGATGAAATTATGGCTGCCGCAAAAATTGCCAATGCACACCTTTTTATAGAAAACAAAGAGGAGGGTTATGCCAGTCTGGTGGGCGACAGGGGGTCAAAATTAAGTGGTGGAGAAAGGCAAAGACTGACCATTGCCAGGGCAGTATTAAAAAATCCCCCGATTTTAATCCTGGATGAAGCAACATCTTCATTGGATACCGAGAGTGAAAAATGGGTTCAGGATGCCATCAATCAATTGATGAAAGACCGCACCAGCATCATTATTGCACACAGGCTTTCTACCATACGGCATGCAGATGAAATCATTGTATTGCATGAGGGGACGATTGCCGAAAGAGGCAAACACGATGAACTGATCCAATCAAGGGGAATCTACAGCAAACTGGTGACCATGCAGGAGATGCGATGATCAATACAGTTACTGGTTCGATGAACTTCCGGGTTTGTTCATGTTGGTCTTGGCTTCCATGCTGAGGGTAGCATGAGGAACCGCTCTCAACCTGGCCCTATCGATCAACTTTCCAGTAACCCTGCAAATGCCATAGGTTTTGTTTTCAATCCTCATCATTGCTTTTTCAAGCTTCTCGATGAAGTCGATTTGCCTGCTGGCCATCTGGCTGAGCTGTTCACGTTCCATGCTAAGGCTTCCATCTTCCATGGTCATGTAACGGTTGTCTGAATCTCCGCCACTCATGGAATCCTTTCTGGTGATCAAACCGTTCAGGTAATTGAGTTCTTGCTTTGCGGCATTGAGCTTGTTTTGCACCAGCTCACGGAACTCACCAAGTTCAGCATCTGAATAACGTTGAGTCGGAGCCATTGGGGCCACCACTTCTTTTGCGTCAAGCACAGATTTGGTAAACTCTGGCTCGTATTTTCGGGAAGATTTCGAATTGATTTTGGGCATGGCAACGGTCTTCGTTTCCTTTTTTGCTTCTTTTGCCCTGAGAGCCTTGCGTATTTCGGCAGGGCTGGCTGGCGCTTTGCTTGTTTCAGCAAACCTTACTTCAGGAGAAATAGTAGGAACTTTTTTTCCTGGGGCTTTTGCGGCAGGTTTCGCAGGTGCTGCCTTGGCTGGAGCTGCTTTTACAGGTGCTGCCTTGGCTGGAGCTGCTTTTACAGGTGCTGCCTTGGCTGGTGCTGCTTTTGCAGGGGCTGCCTTGGCTGGAGCTGCTTTTGCAGGAGCTGCCTTGGCTGGAGCCGCTTTTGCAGGGGCTGCCTTGGCCGGAGCTGCTTTCGCAGGTGCCGCCTTGGCTGGAGCCGCTTTTGCAGGGGCTGCCTTGGCTGGAGCTGCTTTCGCAGGTGCCGCTTTGGCTGGAGCTGCTTTCGCAGGTGCCGCCTTGGCTGGAGCTGCTTTTACAGGAGCG